>NZ_JBFPJR010000020.1:0-74577 GCF_040838215.1 Nocardioides eburneus
GGGCGACAGATGTGAACTGTCGCCCACGCCTCAAAGGGTCACGGTGACACTTTGGCTGGGCGGTGGGTAGGCGGCAGCCGGCAGGCGGCTGAAGGGAGCGACGCGCGATTGACTACGTCGAACAAATGTTCGATGCTGAGGTGTGGCAGCAACAGCAGCACGCACCGAGGAGATCGAGCGTCTCCGAGCTCGCATGCGCGGGCTGGAGAGGTCGCTCGCGGGCCGGGAGATCGCGACCCATGAGGCGCTCTCCGGGATTGTGCAGCTGCGCGCCGGCGGTGCCTACGCGGTCGACGGTCTGAGCCTGGCGATGGCCCTGCTCGCCGGCCCGTCGCGGGCCGGGGAGTGGTGTGCCGTCGTCGGGGTCGACGACTTCGGCGTGGAGGCGGCCGCCGAGCTCGGCATCAACCTCGACCGCACGATCCTCGTGCCGCGGCCGCGTGACTCCTGGCTCGAGGCGACCGCCGCGCTCGTCGACGTCGTCACGCTCGTCGCGGTCCGTCCGCCCAGCCGGGTCCCTGACCGGATCGCGGAGAAGCTCGGTGCCCGGCTCCGGACCCGGGGCGCCGCGCTCATCGCGGTCGGCGACCGGGGGCAGGACTGGCCGCGGGCGGACGCGCGGCTGAGCGTCGCGGCGCCGCAGTGGTCGGGGGCGGGGTGCGGCGAGGGCCACCTGCGCGCCCGGCGGTTGGTGGTCGAGGTGCGCCGCGGGGCGGCCCCCGCCCGGCGTACCTCCCTCTGGTTCCCCGCCGCCGACGGTGCCCTGCGGCGTGCCGTGCCCGAGCCGGTGGCGGACGACGTGCGCGAGGTCGGCTGATGACCCTCCAGCAGCCCACGACCCAGTCCACGACCCAGTCCACGGCCCAGCGGACGGCCCAGCGGACGACCCAGCGGTCCAGCAGGGTCCTGGTGGTCTGGTGTGCCGACTGGCCGGTCGCGGTGGCGCTGGCGGCGGAGGACAAGCCGCGCCACCTGCCGGCCGCGGTGTTCGGCGGTGCGGCGGGTGCCCACCTCGTGCAGGCCTGCAACGCGTCGGCGCGGGAGTTCGGCGTACGCCGCGGGATGCGTCGCCGCGACGCGCAGGCGCGCTGCCCGGAGCTGCTCGTGCTGGCCGCCGACGAGGCCCGCGACGCGCGGGCGTTCGAGGAGGTGCTGGCCGCGCTCGAGCGGCTGCGCCCGGGGGTGATGCCGCTGCGGCCAGGACTCGTGGCGCTGCGCTCGCCGGCGCGCTACTACGGCGGCGAGCCCGAGGCGGGGGCGGCGATCGCGGAGGCGGTGGTCTCGCTCGGCGTCTGGGACGTCCGCGTCGGGATCGCCGACGAGCTGTTCACCGCCGAGCAGGCGGCGCGGACGGCCGCCCTCCAGGAGACGTACGTCGTCGAGGCCGGCGGATCGGCGAGGTTCCTGCGCCGGCTGCCGGTGAGCGTGCTGGACGATCCCGACGCGGTCAGCCTGCTCCAGCGGCTCGGCCTGCCCACGCTCGGCCATCTCGCCGACCTGCCGGGCACGGACGTGCGCGCCCGGTTCGGGCCTCAAGCCGACTGGATCCGCCGCGTCGTCCACGGTGGTGGGGTGCGACCGGTCGCGGGGCGCACCCCGCCGCCCGACCTGACCTGTGAGGTCTCCTTCGAGCCGCCGCTCGTCTCGGCGGAGACGGTCTGCTTCAGCGCGAAGCAGACCGCGGAGCGGTTCGTCGCCCAGCTGGGGGAGCGGCAGCTGGTGTGCACCGAGGTGCGGATCGAGGTCGAGACCGAAGGGGCCGTGGGGGTCGCCTCGGAGCGACGCTGGCTGCATCCGCGCTGGTTCGGCGCCGGCGATCTCGTCGACCGGCTGCACTGGCAGCTCGTCGGCACGCTCCGTGCCGGAGACGTCCGCGCGGCGGTGACGACGGTGCGGCTCGCGCCCGAGGTGGTCATGCCGGAGTCGGTTCACGCCGACGGGCTCTGGGGCGGCACGGACGCCCGTGTCGAGCGCGGCGTCGCCCGGGTCCAGGGCATGCTGGGTCACGAGGCGGTCGTCGCTCCCGTCCTCCAGGGCGGGCGGTCGCCGGCGGACCGACAGGCGTTCCGTCCCTGGGGAGACCGGGCCGAGGCGCTGCGGGACCGTTCGCTGCCCTGGCCGGGCAGCATCCCGCCGCCCGCGCCGTGCCGGGTCTTCGCGGAGCCGCGTCCGGCGGAGGTCCTCGACGCGGCCGGGCGGCCGGTGGCGGTGCTGCCGCGCGGGGGCGTGTCCGGTGAGCCTGCCCGCTTCCGCGTCGGCGAACGGGAGGGATGGCAGCCCGTCGCCGCCTGGGCGGGGCCGTGGCCGGTCACCGAGCTGTGGTGGGAGACCGACGGCGGTCGCCAGGTCGCCCGCTTCCAGCTCGTCGGCGTCGACGGCCGCGCCTGGCTGGTCACCTACGACAGCTCCGGGGACGGTGCCGACCGCTGGGTCACGGAGGCGGCGTATGACTGAGCTGCGGGGTGCATGCCCATGAACAGGCAGGACCGCTGATGGGGTGGTCCAACCCGAACCTCCCGTGGAAGGAGCTCGAGCGGCGGCTCTCGGGGCGTCCTGCCGAGGACCCGCACGGCGATGCGCCGATCTCGCGGCGCAGGAGACGGCCCCAGCGCCACGAGGTGGCGCCGCCGGAGGGCCCCGTGGTGCCGTACGCCGAGCTCCACTGCCACTCCGACTTCTCCTTCCTCGACGGTGCGAGCAGTCCCACCGCGCTCATCGAGGAGGCGGTCCGGCTCGGGCTCCACGGGCTCGCGATCACCGACCACGACGGGCTCTACGGGGCGCCGCTGTGCGCCGAGGCCGCGCAGTTGCACGCCGGCGTCGTCAAGACCGTGTACGGCGCTGAGCTCTCCCTCGGGCTGACCGGGCCGCAGAACGGCGTGCCGGACCCGGAGGGCTCCCACCTGCTCGTGCTGGCCAGAGGGGTGGCGGGCTACCGCGGCCTGGCGGCGGCGATCACCGACGCCCAGCTGCGCGGCGATGAGAAGGGGCGCCCGGTCTACGACCTCGACGAGCTGACTGACCGGTCGGTCAGCGGCGGCCGGGGCAGCTGGCTGGTCCTCACCGGCTGCCGCAAGGGCTTCCGCAGCCCGGAGGCGATCCGCGACCTGGTGACACGGTTCGGCCGGGACAACGTCGTGGTCGAGCTCACCGACCGCGGGCACCCGACCGACAGCAGCGACAACGACCGGCTGGCCGCGATCGCCGCCGAGCTCCGCCTGCCCACGGTCGCCACCGGGAACGTCCACTATGCGACGCCCGAGCGCCATCGCCTCGCCGACGCGATGGCGGCGGTCCGCGCGCGCAGGTCCCTGAGCGAGATCGCGGGCTGGCTGCCGGCCGGGCCGACGGCGTACCTGCGCAGCGGCGAGGAGATGCTCCACCGCTTCCGTCGCTATCCCGGCGCGGTCGCCCGTTCGGTGACGATCGCCGACGAGTGCGCCTTCGACCTGCAGAAGGCGAAGCCCCACCTGCCCAAGCGCGGCATCCCCGCGGGACACACCGCCGCCACCTGGTTGCGCGAGCTGGTCGAGGAGGGCTTCGCGGAGCGGTACGCGGCGGCGTACGGCGGTGTCGGCGGCGACCCGGAGTTCGTCGCGCGTGCCAGGAAGCGGGTGGAGCACGAGCTCGACGTGATCATCGGGAAGGACTTCCCGGGCTACTTCGTCATCGTCCACGACATCGTCGCCTACGCCAGGTCACGACAGATCCTCTGCCAGGGGAGAGGATCGGCGGCGGCGTCAGCGGTCTGCTACGCGCTCGGGATCACGGCGATCGACCCGGTCTTCTACAACCTCCCCTTCGAGCGGTTCATCTCCGTGCACCGCGAGGAGGAGCCCGACATCGACGTCGACTTCGACTCCGACCGGCGCGAGGAGGTGATCCAGTGGGTCTACGACACCTACGGCCGCCGCAACGCCGCCCAGGTCGCCAACATCGTCGGCTACCGGCCCAAGATGGCGGTCCGCGACGCCGCGAAGGCGCTCGGCCACAGCCCCGGCCAGCAGGATGCCTGGTCGAAGACGATCCAGAGCTGGTCCACCGTCGACGCGCCCGACGACGCGGGCATCCCCGAGCCGGTGCTCGCCCTCGCCCGGGACTTCCTCGGCGCGCCGCGCCATCTCGGCATCCACTCCGGCGGGATGGTCCTCACCGAGGAGCCGATCGGCGAGGTAGTGCCGATCGAGCGCGCCCGGATGGAGCGGCGGACCGTCTTGCAGTGGGACAAGGACGGCTGTGAGTTCATGGGGCTGGTGAAGTTCGACCTGCTCGGGCTCGGCATGCTCGCCGCGCTCGACCACATGATGCGCATCGTGGACACGCGGCTGGGGGAGCGGTGGGAGCTGGCGACCATCCCCAAGGAGGAGCCGGCGGTCTACGACATGCTCTGTCGCGCGGACTCGGTCGGCGTCTTCCAGGTGGAGTCACGGGCCCAGATCGGCACCCTGCCGCGGCTCCAGCCGCGCTGCTTCTATGACCTCGCCATCGAGATCGCGCTGATCCGGCCCGGCCCGATCCAGGGCGGCGCGGTCCACCCCTACGTACGCCGCGCGACCGGCCGCGACCCGATCACCTATGCCCACCCGCTGCTGGTGCCGGTGCTCGAGCGGACCCGCGGGGTCCCGCTCTTCCAGGAGCAGCTCATGGAGATGGGCCGTGTCCTCGGCGACTTCACCGCGGACGAGGCCGACCTGCTGCGCCGGGCGATGGGCTCCAAGCGTGGCATCGAGCGGATCGAGTCGCTCAAGGAGCGACTCTTCCGCGGCATGGAGGAGAAGGGGCTCGTGGGGGAGCAGGCGCGGACGGTCTACACCCAGATCCTCTCCTTCGCGAACTTCGGCTTCGCCGAGTCCCACGCGCTCTCCTTCGCCAAGCTCGTCTACGCCTCGTCGTGGTTCAAGCTGCACTATCCCGGAGCCTTCCTCGCCGGTCTGCTGCGTGCCCAGCCGATGGGGTTCTACTCGCCGCAGTCGCTCGTCCAGGACGCGCGTCGACACGGGGTCGAGGTGCGCCGTCCCGACCTGCTGCGTTCCGGAGCCACCGCCGACCTCGAGGCTCTTGATGGCCGAGTCGGTGCAGATGGCGCAGATGGCGCGTCGAGTCGGCGCAGATGGCGTGCCGAGTCGGCGTACACGTACGCCGACTCGGCGAGGTGCCTGCAGGACCACCAGGGCGAGCCCACCGAGTGGGTGCCGGGGACGCCCGACCCCACGCCGGAGCACCGGAGGGACAGCGGGTTCGCCGTACGTCTCGGCCTCGACTCGGTGCGGGGCATCGGGAAGGAGGTGGCCGAGCGGATCGTGGCGGCCCGGGAGGAGCGACCGTTCGCCGACCAGCTCGACCTCTCCCGCCGCGCCGGGCTCGACCGGCGTCAGCTGGAGGCGCTCGCCACTGCCGGCGTCCTCGACGAGGTCTCGACCGGCTCGACCGGCGGGAGGACCCACCGCCGCCAGGCGCTGTGGCAGGCGGGCTGGACCGAGACCGAGGAGCAGCTCGAGGGGCTGAGGTTCGCCGGAGAGGCGCCGATGCTGCCGGAGATGGACGCGGTCGAGACGACGCTCGCCGACCTGTGGGCCACGGGGGTGACCCCGGCCGGCCACCCGTTCGTCCACCTGCGGTCGGGACTTGCCGTGGCGGGGATCCCGGCGATCGACGAGCTGTCGGCGTGGGAGGCCGGGCGCCGGATCACGGTGGCCGGCCTGGTCACCCACCGACAGCGTCCCGGCACCGCGGGTGGGGTCACCTTCCTCAACCTCGAGGACGAGACCGGCATGCTCAACGTGATCTGTACGGCGGGGGTCTGGCAGCGCTACCGCACGGTGGCGGTCTCCTCCTCGGCGATGGTGGTTCGCGGCATCCTCGAGCGCAGCGACGGCGTCACCAACCTCGTCGCCGACCGGCTCGCCCCGCTCGCCGAGGTCCACCCCGGTGCCGCGGCCGCCCTCCTGGCCCGCCACCGCTCCCGCGACTTCCGTTGACCTGGCCGAGTCGGCGGACATGCACGCCGACTCGGCCAACCATGGGTGCCGACTCGATAATGGGAACGTGCCTTCTGCTCTGCCCCCCGGCGACCCGGCGCCGTCCGACAGCGCGCTGCCCGCGACGGCACTGGACACCCTGGGCGACCAGGGCCTCGGGTTCTACGTCCACGTGCCGTTCTGCACGGTGCGGTGCGGCTACTGCGACTTCAACACCTACACCGCGACCGAGCTGGGACCGGGCGTGTCCCGGCAGACCTACGCCGAGCAGGCGGTCGCGGAGATCCGGCTCGCCCGGAAGGTCCTCGGCGACGCGGACAGGCCGGTGGACACCATCTTCTTCGGCGGCGGTACGCCGACCCTCCTGCCGCCCGCGGACCTGACCGCGATCGTCGGCGCGATCCGCGACGAGTTCGGCCTGAGCCCCGACGCCGAGATCACGACGGAGGCCAACCCCGACAGCGTCTCGCCGGAGGACCTCGAGGCGCTGCGGGCCGGCGGCTTCACCCGGCTCAGTCTCGGCATGCAGAGCGCTGTGCCGGCCGTCCTCGCGACGCTCGACCGCACCCACGACCCCGAGCGCGTCCCGGCCGTCGTCGAGTGGGCCCGTGCCGCCGGCTTCACCGCGTCCGATTCTCATGGGCTCTCCCTCGACCTGATCTTCGGCACCCCGGGCGAGAGCCTGGCCGACTGGCGCAGGTCCGTGGAGGCGGCCCTCGCCAGCGGACCGGACCACCTGTCGGCGTACTCCCTCATCGTCGAGGACGGCACCGCCCTCGCGCGTCGGGTCCGGCGCGGCGAGCTGCCGATGCCGGACGAGGACGACCTGGCCGACAAGTACCTCCTGGCCGACGAACTGCTGCGCGCCGCCGGGCTGACCTGGTACGAGGTCTCCAACTGGGCCACCACGCCGGAGCAGCGCTGCCGCCACAACCTGCTCTACTGGCAGGGCGGCGACTGGTGGGGCGTCGGCCCCGGCGCCCACAGCCACGTGGGCGGCGTCCGGTGGTGGAACGTCAAGCACCCCGCGGCGTACGCCGACCGCATCCATGCGGGCGTGAGCCCGGCCCACGCCCGCGAGACGCTGTCCGAGGAGGACCGACGGGTGGAGCGCGTCCTGCTGGAGCTGCGTCTCGTCGACGGCCTGTCGCTCGACGTCCTCGACGAGAGCGGCCGCGCCGCCGTGCCCGAGCAGGTCGCGCGTGGTCTCCTCCACGAGCCGTCCGGCTCGTACGACGGCCGTCTGGTGCTCACCGACGCGGGTCGCCTCCTCGCCGACGCGGTGGTGCGCGACCTCCTGCCCTAGGCAGGCGTCCCGCTGCGGCTCGGGGAAAGATCAGGGTCGCCCCGGATGGGACGGAGCGCCGAGGCGCGCCACAGTGGAGCCATGAGCACCACCACGCTGTCCCGCCCGCGCCAGGGCCGCTGGATCGCCGGCGTCTGCGCCGGCATCGCCCGTCGCTACGACCTCGACCCGACCGTCGTCCGGATCATCGCGGTCCTCTCCTGCCTGCTGCCCGGACCGCAGTTCATCGCCTATCTCGTGCTGTGGATCCTGATGCCGGCTGACGACCGTCGGTGATGACCGGCCGCTGAGGTCAGTCCACCGTCACGAAGTCGATGAGCTCCTCGACCCGTCCGAGCAGGGCGGGATCGAGGTCGTTGAAGGACGACACCTTGGACAGGATGTGCTTCCACGCGCGAGCGATGTCGGCCTGGTCGCGGTGGGGCCAGCCCATGTGCTGGCAGATGCCCTTCTTCCACTCGATCGAGCGCGGGATCGTGGGCCACTCGCGCAGGCCGAGCCGCTCGGGCTTGACGGCCTCCCAGATGTCGATGAACGGGTGTCCGAGGATCAGCACGTGCTGGCCGACCGCGGAGCGTCGGATCGATTCGGCGATGCGGGACTCCTTCGAGCCCTTGACCAGGTGGTCGACGAGGACGCCCACCTTCCGCTGCGGGCCCGGCTTGAAGTCGACGAGGTGGTCGGCGAGGTCGTCGACGCCGCCGAGGTACTCCACCACCACGCCCTCGATGCGCAGGTCGTCGCCCCAGACCTTCTCGACCAGCTCGGCGTCGTGGCGCCCTTCGACGAAGATCCGCGAGGCCCGGGCGACGCGTGCCGGGGCGTTCTCGACGGCGATCGAGCCGGACGCGGTGCGGGTGGGCTTGGCGGGCGCCGTGCGCACCACCGGCGGCGTGAGGATGACCGGCTTGCCCTCGAGCAGGAAGCCGGGGCCCAGGGGGAACGTACGACGCTTGCCGCGCCGGTCCTCGAGCGTGACCGTGAAGAGGTCGCGGTCGACCTTCACGATCTCGCCCACGAAGTCGGTCTCGACCTCCTCGACCACAGCGCCGTACTCCGCAGGAGTCTCCACGGCACGGCCACGCTTGGGCTTGCGCCAGTCACCGGCGAGGACGTCGGTCCCGTATCGATCAGCCACCCGGACACCGTAGGGAAGCCCGCCGACGAGCGCAGCGAGGCACGCCGGACAATGAGGACTGTGACGATCGACCCGCAGGCCCACGCGCGCGACACAGCCTCCGACACGGCCCTCGACAACCCGGTCTGGCACTCCCTGGTCGGACCCCATGCCCACCTCGCGGAGGGTGCGGACGTGGGAGCGGGACTGGCGCGTCGTTACCGCAGCGACATCTCCGTCTTCGGGGCGCTCGCCGACCCTCAGGACCCGCAGGCCTGGGCGGACCTGGCCGCCCTGGTCGGCCCCGGTGGCGAGGTGCTGATCACCGGCGACGACGTGCCGGCTCCGGCGGGATGGAGCGTCGGAGGCGGCACCGGCGTGCAGATGCTCGCCACCGACCGGGTGGAGGCCGACCTCGACCCTGAGCTCGTGGTCCTCGGGAGCGCCGACGTCGACGACATGGTCGACCTCGTGAGCCGCACGAAGCCGGGACCGTTCCGCTCGGGCACGCCGCTGATGGGCACCTACCTCGGTCTCCGCCGGGAGGGCCGGCTCATCGCGCTGGCGGGGGAGCGGATGCACCCGGAGGGCTGGACCGAGATCAGTGCCGTCGCGACCGACCCCGACCACCGCCGTCAGGGGCTCGCGGCGCGGCTGGTGCGCTCGGTCGTGGCCGGCGTACGCGCGCGGGGCGAGAGGGCGTTCCTCCATGCCGCGTCGGAGAACCTCGGCGCGATCAGGGTCTATCGCGCGCTCGGGTTCGAGGAGCGGCGGGTCATGACCTTCCGCGGCGTCCGCGCGCCGCAGGGCTGACCGCGTCGCCTGGGGCTCCAGCGCGGCTCAGCACAACCCGGGGTGGAGCGCGCGGCGCAGCAGGTCGCCGAGCTCCTCCGGCGTGCGGGCGACGCTCGGGAAGCGCAGCACGGTCCGGGTCCCGCCCTCGGCGGTGATCCACGCGACCTCGACGCTGCGTGGGGTGAGGTCGCGCAGGTGGACGGCGACGATCGAGCGCGGTCGTACGCCGGTGCGCGAGGCGACCGCGTGTCGCAGCTCGTCCCCGTGGTGGTCGTTGGCGTGCTCGACGGCGCGCTGCAGGTAGCCCGGGTTGAGGTGCAGCGCAGGGTCGAGGAAGTCCTCCACGGCGACGGCGGTCCGCTCCCCGCCGCGGACGACGGCGACGAGGTCGAGGTCGACGACCAGGCGGTCGCGGATCTCGTCGCAGCACTGGCAGGCCTCGCGGCCGTCTGGGCGCAGACGCCCGGCGATCGCGAGGCTCGGCTCGCGCAGCGACGAGGCGGCGGGCCCGAGGCCGCTGCGCACCGTCACGACGACGTGAAGGCCGTCGGCGCCGGCCCGCGAGAGCGCGCCGCCCGGAGTGCACGCGAAGGTCGGGACGCCGGCCAGGTCCTGCATCGGCAGCCGGGTGTCGTCGGCAAGGGGATGCGGCACGCCGTCGACGACCAGGTCGACCTCGGCGGGGCACGACAGGATGCTGCGGGCAAGGGCCGCCGGTGCGGCCAGGTCGGCGTACGTGCGGGTCATCTCCACCTCACGATTCGATAGTTAGGTGAGCCTAACCTAAAGGGCGTCGGGGTGGTCTGGCAAGGGTGTCGTCTGGCCGTCGCCCTGGGGGAGGCGGGTAGTCTTGGCACTCGCCAGGAATGAGTGCCAGGCCGGAGGAGGCGACGGATGCAGAACGACCGCAGGCTCGCCGTGCTCCGGGCGATCGTGGAGGACTACGTCCGCACCGAGGAGCCGGTCGGCTCCAAGGCGCTGGTCGAGCGTCACGGGCTGGGCGTGTCCCCGGCGACGGTCCGCAACGACATGGCGGTGCTGGAGGAGGAGGGCTACATCACCCAGCCCCACACCAGCGCCGGCCGCGTCCCGACCGACAAGGGCTACCGGCTCTTCGTCGACAGGCTGACCACGGTGAAGCCGATGTCGTCGGCCGAGAAGCGCGCGATCTCGAGCTTCCTCGAGGGTGCCGTCGACCTCGATGACATCGTCCAGCGCTCGACCCGGCTGCTCTCCCAGCTCACCCGCCAGGTCGCGATCGTGCAGTACCCCACGCTGAGCCGGTCGACGGTGCGTCACGTGGAGGTCGTCGCGCTGGCGCCGACCCGACTCCTGCTGGTGCTGATCCTCAGCACCGGCCGCGTCGAGCAGCGCGTCGTCGAGCTGCCTGCCGAGATCACCGACGAGGCACTCTTCGACCTTCGCTCCCGGCTCAACCGTGCGGCCGGCGGCCAGCTGATCAGCGCCGCCGCCGACGAGCTGCGGAAGGCCGCCGAGCGGATGTCGCGGGCCGACCGGCCCGCCGCCGACGGCGGCATCACCGCCGTCGTGGTGGAGGCGCTCGTCGAGGCGATGAGCGACCACCGCAGCGACGAGCGGATCGCGGTCAGCGGCACGAGCAACCTCGCCCGCTTCGGAGACAGCTTCGACACCGCCGTACGCCCGCTGCTGGAGGCGCTCGAGGAGCACGTCGTGCTGCTCAAGCTGATGGGCGAGGCCACCGCGGGCGGTCTCGTCACCGTCCGCATCGGTGCCGAGGGGCCCTACCAGGAGCTGTCCTCGACGAGCGTCGTCGCCACCGGCTACGGCCCCGGCGACGAGGCCATCGCCACGCTCGGTGTCGTGGGCCCCACCCGGATGGACTACCCCGGGTCGATGGCGGCCGTGCGGGCCGTCGCACGCTACCTGTCGCGGATCCTCGACGAGGCCTGACCGCCGCCATCGAGCCGCGACGCGCAGAACCAGACCAGCACCACCTGAAACACCTACCGGATCTCACGCGATGAGGGAGAAGTTGGACCCCTACGAGCTGCTCGGCGTCGACCGCGACGCGGACGACGCCGCCATCAAGAAGGCGTACCGCAAGCTGGCGCGTCAATACCACCCCGACGTCAACCCCGACCCGGAGTCGCAGGACAAGTTCAAGGAGATCTCGCACGCCTACGAGATCCTGAGCGACCCGCAGAAGCGGGCGGCGTACGACCGGGGCGGTGACGTCTTCGGCGGCGGCTTCGGTGCCCAGGGCGCGGGCTTCTCCTTCACCGACATCATGGACGCCTTCTTCGGCGGCGCCGCAGGGGGCACCGCCGGCGGGCGCGGGCCCCGTCCGCGCGTACGCCGCGGCCAGGACGCCCTCATCCGGCTCGACGTCGAGCTGGCGGAGGCGGCGTTCGGCGTCACCCGCGAGCTCAAGGTCGACACCGCGGTGGTCTGCGAGACCTGCCACGGCGAGGGTACGGCGCCCGGCAGCCGCCCCGTGACGTGCGAGACCTGTCACGGCGCCGGTGAGGTGGCCTATGTCCAGCGCTCGTTCCTCGGCGAGATCCGCACTTTGCGGCCCTGTGCGGCCTGCAAGGGCTTCGGCACGATCATCCCCGACCCCTGCCGCGACTGCGGTGGCGACGGCCGGGTCCGCTCCCACCGCACACTGACCGTGAAGATCCCGGCCGGTGTCGACGACGGCACGCGCGTCCAGCTCGCCGAGCAGGGCGAGGTCGGCCCCGGTGGTGGACCCGCTGGCGACCTGTACGTCGAGATCCACGTCGCCAGGCACCCGACGTTCTCCCGCCACGGCAACGACCTGCACTGCACGGTCACGGTGCCGATGACGGCGGCGGCGCTCGGCACCACGCTGACGCTGCCGACCCTCGAGTCCGACCTCGTCGGCGAGGAGGGCCCGCAGAAGACCGACCTGCAGACCACGTTCGAGCTCGAGCTGCGTCCCGGCACCCAGTCCGGCAGCGAGCACGTCCTGCGCGGGCGGGGCGTCCCCGGCCTGCGCGGCGGGCGCGGCGACCTCGTCGTCACCGTCGCCGTCGAGACGCCCACCCGTCTCGACCCGGCGCAGGAGGACCTGCTGCACCAGCTCGCCGCCCTGCGCGGCGAGGAGGCGGCGGAGGGCCAGCTGCGTGCGTCCGGGCGCGGTGTCTTCGGCCGGCTGCGCGACGCGTTCGGCCACTGAGCCTCGGGTCACCGATGTCGCTCCCTGTCCACCTCGTCCCCTCGCTGGCCGGCGTCGCCCTCGGTGACCAGGTGAGCGTCGACGGCGACGAGGCGCACCACGCCGTCGCCGTACGCCGCCTGCGGGTCGGCGAGCGCGTCGTCCTGACCGACGGCGAGGGACTGTCGGTGACCGGCGCCGTCGCCTCGACCGGCAAGCGGTCCATGACCGTCACCGTCGAGGAGGTCGTCGCGGGCGAGCGGCCGCAACCGGCGTTCACCGTCGTCCAGGCACTGCCCAAGGGTGACCGCGGCGAGCTCGCCGTCGAGGTGCTCACCGAGATCGGCGCCGCACGCATCGTGCCCTGGGCGGCGTCCCGCTCGGTCGCGGTGTGGAAGGGCGAGCGCGCGGAGAAGTCCCTCGCGAAGTGGCGCGCCACCGCCCGCGAGGCGGCCAAGCAGGCGCGCCGTTCGTGGTTCCCGGTCGTCGAGCCGCTCGCGACCACCGAGACGGTGGCGGCGATCCTCGGTGGGGCGGCCGCGGCCGTCGTGCTCCATGAGGAGGGCGGTCTGCCGCTCTCCTCCGTCACCGTCCCGGCCGACGGCGAGGTCGTGGTCGTCGTCGGCCCCGAGGGCGGCCTCACCAACGACGAGATCGCCGCCTTCGAGGCGACCGGCGCGGTCGCCGTACGCCTCGGGGTGGAGGTGCTTCGCACCTCCACCGCCGGCCTCGCCGCCGTCGCCGCGCTCCTCGCCCGCACCGCCCGCTGGGCCTAGCCTCCACCCGGCGAAGTCTGGAGAACGAGCAGCCGAGTTCGTCTCGCGCGAGTTTCCTCCAGCCCCGCGGGAGGCCTCTCAACTCGGCCAGGTGACCTCAGCCGGTCAGGAGACGGTGATCGTCTTGGTGTCCTTCGAGGGGCCGTGACCCTCGGCGCCACCGGACGGGTCGTCGGTCGAGGCGGTGAAGGTGTAGTCGCCGGGCGCGAGGTCGGAGACGTCCACCGTCGCCTTCCACGGATAGAGCTTGTCCATCCACCCGTCCGCGGTCGCGAAGCCCTTCTTCACGACCTTGCCCTTGCTGTCGGTGACCGTCCAGGGCACGGTCGCCTCGGGCGAGCTGGCGAGCCCGTTCGCGACGAACGACCCGCTGACCTCGCCACCCTCGCCGGGGGAGAGCACGTTGACCAGGTTGAGGACGTCGAGCTCGTCGACCGGCTCGAGGCCGTTGGCGGTGTTGAGTCCGAAGAGCCGCGTGGGCGCGCCGTCGGCGACGACCGTGACGGGGGCGTTCTTCGTGCCCTGCACGGCCTCGAGCGTGTAGACGAGCTGCTGGACGGCGACCATGGCCTCCTTCTTGCTCATCCCGCCGGCCTGCTCGAGCGAGTCGTCGGCGAGCGCGACGGTGAAGCCCTTCTGCGTGTCGTAGGTGACGTCGCCGAAGGCGCCGGAGTGGTACGCCGACCGGTAGTCCGGGTCCGCGGACCGGCCGCTCATGAGGTACTGCACGGCGCCGGTCAGCGGCGCGTCCTGCGGCACCTCGGCGGAGTCGCGGAAGAGGCGCGGCCCGGTCGGCGAGTCGCCGAGGAGGTAGACCGGCACCGTCGTGGTCGCTCCGGACGAGCCGTCCGACGAGCCCGTGTCGGTGGACGAGGACGCCGCGGGGGAGGAGGCCGCCGGGGAGCTCGGCGATGTCTGTGCGGCCGGGTCGGTGGCGCTCGAGCCGCCTCCGCAGGCCGCGAGGGCGGCGAGGGCGCCTGCTGCGGAGACGACGCCGCCCATCAGGCGGAGGCGCTGCCGCGTGGTCACCGGGCTGGTCTGCTCGCTCATGTCTCCATCCTCCCCGCCGGCGTGAGGCCGTGTCGCGGCCCCACGCCGAGGAGACGCGACTCGGCCCGCCGGGGTTGCACCGCGGCGTACGGCGGGAATCTCAGGTGGGCCGGAACCGTTCGGATGCGTAGCATGGAACAGTTCCGCAGCCGCACCGAAAGGGCCCGTCATCGGGCATCCATGACCGATCGCTCCCCAGACCCCCGCTCCGCCGACGACACCACGCGCGAGCCCACGCGCGACGGCAGGCCCGTCACCCGCCACACGGTCGTCGTGCCGAACAGCGTGGACATGGTCAGCGTCCTCGGTCCCGCCGACGAATATCTCGGCATCCTCGAGCGCAGCTTCGACGCCGACGTCCATGTCCGCGGCAACCGCATCACGCTCCACGGCGAGCCCTCCGAGATCGCGCTCGTCGAGCGCGTGCTGGAGGAGCTCGTCCAGATCATCCGGACCGGCCAAGGCGTGACCGGCGAGACCGTCGAGCGCGTCATCGGCATGCTCCGCGCGGAGACCACCGAGCGCCCGGCCGATGTGCTCTCGCTCAACATCCTCTCCAACCGCGGGCGCTCGATCCGGCCGAAGACGCTCAACCAGAAGCGCTACGTCGACGCGATCGACAAGCACACGATCACGTTCGGCATCGGGCCGGCCGGCACCGGCAAGACCTACCTCGCGGTCGCGAAGGCGGTCCAGGCGCTGCAGTCCAAGCAGGTCAACCGCATCATCCTGTCGCGGCCGGCGGTCGAGGCCGGGGAGCGGCTCGGCTTCCTGCCCGGCACCCTGACGGAGAAGATCGACCCCTACCTGCGACCGCTCTACGACGCGCTCCACGACATGCTCGATCCCGAGCTGATCCCCAAGCTGATGGCGGCCGGGACGATCGAGGTCGCGCCGCTGGCGTTCCTGCGTGGGCGCAGCCTCAACGACTCGTTCGTGATCCTCGACGAGGCGCAGAACACCACCCCCGAGCAGATGAAGATGTTCCTCACCCGGCTCGGCTTCGGCTCCAAGATCGTCGTCACCGGCGACATCACGCAGACCGACCTGCCGAACGGCCAGAAGTCCGGTCTCCGGGTCGTCGAGGGCATCCTCGACGACGTCGAGGACATCAGCTTCAACCGGCTCACCAGCCACGACGTCGTACGCCACCGGCTGGTCGGCAAGATCGTCGCGGCCTACGACGACTACGATGCGCGCACCGAGCAGCAGCGCCCGCCGGGCCCGCTGCACCACCAGAAGAGCCACACGGGCGGAGGCGCACAGTGAGCATCGAGGTGCTCAACGAGTCCGGGTACGACCTCGATGTCGACCACCTCGCCCGGCTGGCCCGGTTCGTCATGGACCGGATGCGGGTCCACCCCGCGGCGGAGCTGTGCATCAAGGCCGTCGACGAGGCGACCATCGCGCAGCTCAACGAGCAGTGGATGGAGAAGGAGGGGCCGACCGATGTCCTCGCCTTCCCGATGGACGAGCTGCGGCCGGGTCTTCTCGACGAGGAGCCCGAGGAGGGGGTCCTCGGCGACCTCATCCTCGCGCCCAGCGTGGCCGAGAAGCAGGGCGCGACCGCCGGCCACGGCACGCTCGCCGAGATCGAGCTGCTGACCACTCACGGGATCCTCCACCTGCTCGGCTATGACCACGCCGAGCCGGAGGAGCACCAGGAGATGTTCGGTCTCCAGGCCGCGCTGCTCGAGCAGTGGGGCTCGGCGGCCAAGGCTCCGCAGTAGGCGGTCGCGGTCGTGGATGACGCCAGGCTGCTGGTCACAGCGGTCGCGCTCGTCGTACTCGCCGGGCTCTTCTCCGCCGCCGACGCGGCGCTCAACTCGTTCTCCCGCGCGCGGGCCGAGGAGCTCGCCGACGAGCGGCGGGCGGGCGCGAAGCGGCTCCTGACGCTGCTCGCCGACCCGCCGCGCTACCTCAACACCGTGCTGCTGCTCCGGCTGCTGTGCGAGATCGGCGCCATCGTGCTCGTCGCCCTCTGGGTGTACGACGCCTACGACCGCGCGTGGTGGTCGACGGTCGCCACGACGATCGGCGCGATGACGGTGATCTCGTTCGTCGCCATCGGGGTCGCGCCGCGCACGCTCGGGCGTCAGCACCACGAGCGGGTGGCGCTGTGGACCGCGGCGCCCATCACCGCGATCACCGCCGTGCTCGGGCCGATCCCGTCGCTGCTCATCCTCATCGGCAACGCCCTGACCCCCGGGAAGGGCTTCCGCGAGGGGCCCTTCTCGACCGAGACCGAGCTGCGTGAGCTCGTCGACCTGGCCGAGGCGTCCTCGTTGATCGAGGCCGACGAGCGGCGCATGATCCACTCCGTCTTCGAGCTGGGCGACACGACCGCCCGCGAGGTCATGGTGCCGCGCGGCGACATCGTCTACGTCGAGCGCCACAAGAACATCCGTCAGACGCTCTCGCTGTTCCTGCGCTCCGGCTTCTCCCGGATGCCGGTGATCGACGACAGCCTCGACGAGGTCGTCGGCATCGCCTACCTCAAGGACCTGGTGCGCCGCGACTTCGAGGCGCCCGACGTCGAGACCACGCAGCGGGTCGACGAGCTGATGCGGCCGCCCGCATGGGTGCCGGAGTCGAAGCCGGTCGACGAGCTCCTCGCCGAGATGCAGAAGAACCGTCAGCACATCGCGGTCGTCGTCGACGAGTACGGCGGCACCGCCGGCCTCATCACCATCGAGGACGTCCTCGAGGAGATCGTCGGCGAGATCACCGACGAGTACGACGTCGAGGACCGCGAGCCCCACCGGCTGGACGACGGTTCGTGGCGGGTGCCCTCCCGCTTCCTGGTGAGCGACCTGGAGGAGCTCGTCGGCTTCGAGGTCGAGGAGGAGGACGTCGACTCCGTCGGCGGCCTGATGGCCAAGCACCTCGGCCTGGTCCCCATCCCGGGGTCGGTGGTGGAGGTCCACGGCCTTCGTTTCGAGGCGGAGAGAACGGCCGGCCGACGCAACAAGATCGGCACCGTCCGGATCGCGACGGTGCCGCCGCCCGAGGAGGGCGACCCCGACGACCGCGGCGACCGGCGCCGCGACGACCACCCGGAGAAGGAGAAGGATGAGCGACCTGCCCGAGCTGAGCCCTGAGGACCGCAAGCTGGTGACCCTGGCGCGTGCCACGCGCGCGCGCACCGGCGCGGCCGAGGGTGCGGCGTGCCGTGATCTGGACGGTCGGACCTACGCCGCCGCGACGGTCGACCTGCCGTCGCTCGCGGTGTCGGCGGTCGGGGTCTGCGTCGCGATGGCGATCTCCTCCGGGTCGAAGGGCCTCGAGGCCGTCGTGGTGTTGGGCGAGGCGGGCCAGGTCGCGGAGGCCGACCTCGCGGTCGTGCGCGACTTCGCGGGGGAGGGTGTCCCGGTCCTGACCGGGGACCCGCGCGGTGCCATGGTCGCGGCCGCGCGTTCCTGAGCCTCCCGTTCTTTCACTCTCCTGCCAGGAGGTGCGTAGCCGCCGGGCCGCTGCTCGGGCGGGTCAGTCGTCCGCGCGCGGGCGGGGGAGGGTCTCGAAGATCGGTGCGAGCCGACGCAGCTCCTCGACGTGGACGGCGGTCAGTGCCGCAAGAGTCTCGTGGCCGTGCTCGGTCAGCGCGAGGTGGACGCGACGCGAGTCCTCCTTGTCGCGCGTGCGCGCCACCATCCCGAGCTCCTCGGTCCGGTCGATGAGCTCGGTCGCGGTGTGATGGCGAACCAGGAGAGCGTCGGCGATCTCGCCGACGGTGGGTCCCTGGGGCGTCGTGCTGCCACGGATGGCGAGCATCAGCTGGTGCTGCGCGTGGGTGAGGCCGTGCCGCTTGGCCGCGTCACGGCTCCACTGGTCGAACTGCCGCAGTGCGTTCCGGAATGCGAGCAGGCGTTGGTACTGCGCGTCGGTGGCCACGCGCTCACTGTAATATGTCGCAACACGATATATTACCGAGCCAGGTCGAGGAGACCCGTTGCCAGCAGCACCGACCACCGTCCGCGACGTCCGACACCTGGGGGACTTCACCGCCACACCGCGACTCGTTCTGATCGCGGCGCTCGCGCTGCCCGTCGGCGCCTTCGGCGCGGGCGCCGCCTGGCTGCTCCTGAAGCTGATCGGCCTCATCACCAACGTCGTCTTTCACCAGCGCCTCTCCACGGCCCTCGTCTCGCCGGGGGAGCACGCCCCGTGGTGGATCGTGCTGCTCGCCCCCGTTGCCGGCGGACTCGTCGTCGGCCTGATGGCACGCTACGGCTCGGAGAAGATCCGCGGTCACGGCATGCCGGAGGCGATCGAGTCGATCCTGCTCGGTGGCAGCAAGGTCCAGCCTCGCGTCGCGGTCCTCAAGCCGATCTCGGCGGCCGTCTCCATCGGGACCGGCGGACCGTTCGGGGCCGAGGGGCCGATCATCATGACGGGCGGCGCCCTCGGCTCGATCCTGGCGCAGTTCCTCCGGCTCACCGCCGACGAGCGCAAGACCCTCCTGGTCGCCGGATCGGCGGCCGGGATGGCGGCGGTCTTCAACGCGCCACTCGCCTCGATCTGCCTCGCCGCGGAGCTGCTCCTCTTCGAGTGGCGACCGCGGAGCCTGGTCCCGGTGTCGGCGGCGGTCGCCGTCTCCACGGTGCTGCGCCATCACCTGCTCGGCGGCGGCGCGATCTTCCCCGCCCACGGCGCGCTGCACCTCCACGACGTCGACTACCTGCTGTGCGCGGTCTCGGGCGTGGTCTCGGCGCTGCTGGCGGTGGTCGCCACGGTGCTCGTCTATCTGTCCGAGGACGCCTTCCGCCGGCTCCCCATCCACTGGATGTGGTGGCCCGCGATCGGCGGCGTGGTCATCGGTGTCGGCGGGCTCATCGTCCCGCAGGCGCTCGGCGTGGGGTACGACGTCATCGACGCCGAGCTCACCGGCACCATCAGCCTCGGTCTCGTCGTCGGCATCCTCGTGGTCAAGACGCTGATCTGGTCGCTCTCGCTCGGCTCGGGCACCTCGGGCGGCGTGCTGGCGCCGATCTTCATGATCGGTGGCGCCGTGGGTGCCCTCGAGGCCCACGTCCTGCCGAACGTCGGCCCCGGCTTCTGGGCGGCGGTCGGCCTCGCCGGCGTGCTCGGCGGCGTGATGCGCTCACCCTTCACCGGCGTCGTCTTCTCGCTCGAGCTCACCCAGCGGTGGGAGGCGCTGCTCCCGCTGACGATCGCGGCGATGGCGGCTCACGGCGCGTCCGTGCTCCTCCTCAAGCGCTCGGTCCTCACCGAGAAGATCGCGCGCCGCGGCTACCACCTCACCCGTGAGTACGACGTGGACCCGCTCGAGATCCTCTTCGTCGGCGAGGTGATGACGACCGAGGTCGTCGAGCTCGAGACCCATCTCACGGCGGTCGAGGCGCGCCGTACGATCGAGGACCGCTCAGGCGACCCGGCGGGCGCGGCCTGGCGACAGCGGCTCTACCCCGTCGTCGACGCGTGCGGGCACCTGCTCGGCGTCGTCGCTCGCGGCGACCTGCTCGCGGTCGGCGACGGTGACACCCGGACGGTGGCGGACCTGATGGTCACCGACCCGACGCTCACCCACGCCGACCAGCCGCTCCGGGTGGTCGCCGAGGAGATGGCCGTCCAGGACGTCACGACGCTGCCCGTCGTCGACCGTGACGACGCGCGCCGGGTGGTCGGGATCGTGTCCCTGCCCCAGCTGCTGGCCGCGCGTCGCCGCGACCAGCAGGAGGCCCGCGAGCGCCAGCGCGTGCTGAGCGTCCGTCTCGTCGAGCGCGCGCGCTGAGCCCTCTGAAGAGGGGAGGCGCGCGCCGGCACTCGCTCCACGGCGAGCGCGGACGTGATGGAGTGGCGGGAGACTAGCGGGGCGGTCCGCGACCGTGACATCCGGGGGCGCGGGCTGGGAGCGAGCGGGCGCGGGTACGTTAAGACCGTGACCGACACGAGTGCCTGGGAGCAGCACGAGGCCGCGGTGGCGCGCCTGCGCGCGTCGTACGCCGCGATCCCCGCCGGCGCGCCGGTCCGGCTCGCCAAGAAGACCACCAACCTGTTCCGCGCCCGGGCGGCCTCCACCGCGCCCGGCCTCGACGTGAGCGGGCTGACCGGCGTCATCGAGGTGGACCCGGTGGCCAGGACCGCCCACGTCCAGGGGATGTGCACCTACGAGCACCTCGTCGACGCGACCCTGCCGCACGGCCTCATCCCCTACGTCGTCCCGCAGCTGCGCACCATCACGCTCGGCGGCGCCGTGACCGGTCTCGGGATCGAGGCGACGAGCTTTCGCAACGGCCTGCCGCACGAGTCGGTCCTCGAGATGGACGTCTTCACCGGCGCCGGCGAGGTCGTCACCGTGCGCCCCGGCCCGGACGACGAGCACCGCGATCTCTTCGACACCTTCCCCAACTCCTACGGCAGCCTCGGTTACGCCACCCGGCTCAAGATCCGCCTCGAGCCGGTCCCGGGCTACGTCAGCCTGCGCCACGTGCGCTTCGACGACGTGGACGTGCTCGCCAAGGCCATCGCCGAGATCACCGCGACGAAGACGTACGACGACGGCGGCAGGACGATCCGGGTCGACGGTCTCGACGGGGTGGCGTTCGCGCCGGGGGAGTACTACCTCACCCTCGCCACCTGGACGGACCTCGCCGGGCTCGACGACCGCAACGTGGCGCCGTCGGACTATGCCGGCCAGCAGGTCTACTACCGCTCGATCCAGGAGCGTGAGACGGACCTGCTGACCATGTACGACTACCTGTGGCGCTGGGACACCGACTGGTTCTGGTGCTCGGGCGCGTTCGGGGCGCAGAACCCGGCGATCCGCCGGCTGTGGCCGCGCCGGTTCCGCCGGTCCGACGTCTACATGAGGCTTCTCGGGCTCGACCGGCGCTTCGACATCGCCGACCGGCTCGACCGGCGCGCCGGCCGTCCCCTGCGCGAGCGGGTCGTGCAGGACATCGAGGTCCCGGTCGACCAGCTCGGCGCGTTCCTCGACTGGTTCGACGACGAGGTCGGGATGCGTCCGGTGTGGCTGTGCCCGCTGGTCTCGACCGGCGCCGGCAGCGACGGGCACAAGTGGCCGTCGTACCCCCTGGAGCCGGGGAAGGTCTACGTCAACGCCGGTTTCTGGGGCACGGTCCACGTCGGCCCCGAGGCGGTCGACGCCCCCAAGAACCGCGCGATCGAGGCGCGCGTCCACAAGCTCGGTGGTCACAAGTCGCTCTACTCCGAGGCGTTCTATGACCGCGAGACCTTCGACGCGCTCTACGACGGTGCCCACCTCGCCGCCGTGAAGCGCCGCTACGACCCCGACGACAGGCTGACGAGCCTCTATGACAAGGCGGTGAAGAGACGATGACGGCACACCAGGGCCAGGGCATCGCAGGGACCATCAACGCGCTCTTCGAGGGCGGGCTGCCGATCGGCCTGCAGGCGTACGACGGCAGCGTCTCGGGCAACCCCGACTCCGAGTACGCCCTCGAGCTGCTGACCCCCCGCGGGCTCGCCTACATCCTGACCGCGCCGGGCGACCTCGGTCTGGCGCGTGCCTACGTGAGCGGTGATCTCGAGCTGCACGGCACCCATCCCGGGGATCCCTACCCGCTGCTCTCGCTCATCCTCGACAAGACCGACTTCCGTGCGCCGAAGCCGGCCGAGCTGCTCGAGATCGTGCGCACGCTGGGTGTCAAGAACTTCCGCCCGCCCGCCCCGCCGCCGCAGGAGCACCTGCCGGCGTGGCGCCACGCGGTCGAGGGGCTGCGGCACGCGTCCCTCAATGCGCTCACCTGGGGCCGCCACAGCCGGGAGCGCGACGCGGACGCGATCCACCACCACTACGACGTCTCCAACACCTTCTACGAGTACGTCCTCGGCCCCTCGATGACCTACACGTGCGCGCTCTTCCCGACCGAGGACGCCACCCTCGAGGAGGCGCAGTACGCCAAGTACGACCTGATCTGCCAGAAGCTCGGTCTCAAGCCCGGTCAGCGCCTGCTCGACCTGGGCTGCGGCTGGGGCGGGATGGTCCGTCACGCGGCCAAGCACTACGGCGTCAAGGCGCTCGGCGTGACGCTCTCGCGCGAGCAGGCGTCCTGGGCCCAGGAGGAGATCAAGAGGCAGGGCCTCGACGACCTCGCCGAGGTCCGGTTCTCCGACTACCGCAACGTCGCCGAGACCGGCTTCGAGGCGGTCAGCTCGATCGGCCTCACCGAGCACATCGGGGTCGCCAACTACCCGTCGTACTTCGGCTTCATCGAGTCCCGGCTCAAGCCGCAGGGCCGGCTGCTCAACCACTGCATCACGCGGCCCGACAACACCTCGCGCGCCAGCGCCGGGAAGTTCATCGACCGCTATGTCTTCCCCGACGGCGAGCTGATCGGCTCGGGCACCATCGTCAGCGCCGTCGAGGACGCCGGGCTCGAGGTGCAGCACCACGAGAACATCCGAGTGCACTACGCCAAGACGCTGACGGGGTGGAACAAGAACCTCGTCGACCACTGGGACGCGTGCGTCGCGGAGGTCGGTCTCGGCACCGCCAAGGTGTGGGGGCTCTACATGGCGGGCTCGCGGCTCGGTTTCGAGCGCAACAACATCCAGCTCCACCACGTCCTCGCGACCAAGACGGTCACGGGCGACTCGGGCTACCCGCTGCGCCACACCTTCTGACACGCACGCAGGCGGACCTCGACCGTGTCGCCCTGTCCGAGATCGGCGATCTGCTCGGACAGGGCGACTATGCCGCCGGATATCTCGAGCCGGAGACGGGAGAGGTCCACCGATCGTTCGACGGCGAGCTGATCGGTCACGACGGCGACGTCGAGGACGCGGGCTGGATCGCGATCGGCGGGGAAGGCGCGCACGAGGCTTACGGCGACATGGAGCAGTTCGCCGACGCCGTACGCGATCGGCAGCTGCGGGAGCGCCTGCGATGCGATCATGAGATGGCGTTGTGTGGCTGTCACCAGATGACAGCGAAACAACGCTATGCCTGATGCGTCGCTGCGCTGATTGCTGACGAGGTCTGGCGCGCAGATAACCTTGTGCCGATGAGCACCAGGGCCCAGCAGTACGCCGCCGTCGTACTCCGTCGCCAGCAGGTCTCGCCCCACCTCGTCCGGCTCGTGCTGGGCGGCGAGGGGCTGGCGGGCTTCGAGTCCACCGGCGTCCCCGACGAGTGGGTGGGCCTGGTCGTGCCGGGCCAGTTCCAGAGCCGCTACTACACCGTGCGCTCGTGGGCGGAGGGCGAGCTGACGCTCGACATCGTGGTCCACGAGGTCGGCCTGGTCACGGAGTGGGCGAGCCGCACCGACGTCGTGGGAGAGACGGTGACGATCACGGAGCCGAAGGGCTCCTACGCCGCCCCGGACGGCGCTGCGTGGGTGCTGCTCGTCGGCGACCTGACGGCGATGCCGGCGATGGCCAGGATCGCCGAGACGACCCTCGCGCGAGGCATCCCCACCCGGATCTGGGCGGAGGTGCCCGACGACCTGCCCGGCTACCTCCCTGCTGGGCCGGCGGTCACGTGGCTGGCTCCGCCGGCGGAGGGGGCGAGCGCGCTCGCCAGCGTCGTCGAGGGCATCGACTGGCCGGAGGGCGACGGCTACTTCTGGATGGCCGGGGAGTCGGCGCAGATGCGTGCGATCCGCAAGCACCTCATGCGGGAGGTCAGACTCGACTCCCACGCCTATGACGTGATGGGCTACTGGCGCGGCGGTGCGGTCCGGCAGCCGCGCGCTGTCGACCCGGGGCCGATCTACCGCGCCGGCAAGGCGGCCGGCCTGACCGACGAGCAGATCTGGCAGCGCTACGACGACGCCCAGCAGGAGCAGCGATGAGTGACTTCCGAAGCGGCTTCGTCTCCTTCGTTGGTCGTCCCAACGCCGGCAAGTCGACCCTGACCAACGCGCTGGTCGGCACCAAGGTCGCGATCACCTCCGACAAGCCGCAGACCACGCGCACCGTCGTACGCGGCATCGTGCACCGGCCCGACGGCCAGCTCGTTCTCGTCGACACCCCCGGCCTCCACCGGCCCCGCACGCTCCTCGGCGAGCGGCTCAACGACCTCGTCCACACCACCTGGGCAGAGGTGGACGTCGTGGCGATGTGCTTCCCGAGCAACGAGAAGGTCGGCCCCGGCGACCGCCACATCGCGACCGAGCTGGCCAAGCTCAAGAAGGGCATCAAGCGGGTCGCGGTCGCGACGAAGACCGACCTGGCGAGCCCGGAGCGCATCGCCTCCCACCTGCTCGACATCCAGGCGCTCGGCGACGAGCTCGGCATCACCTGGGCCGAGCTCGTCCCCGTCTCGAGCGTCGCCGGCGACCAGGTCACGCTCCTCGCCGACCTGCTGGTCGGTCTCCTCCCGGAGGGGCCGCCGCTCTATCCCGAGGGCGAGCTCACCGACAGCCCCGACGAGATCCTCGTGGGCGAGCTGATCCGTGAGGCAGCACTCGACGGCGTACGCGACGAGCTGCCGCACTCCATCGCCGTTGTCGTGGAGGAGATGGGCCTCCGCGAGGGACGGCCTGACGACAGGCCTCTGATGGAGGTCCACGCCAACCTCTACGTCGAGCGCGACTCCCAGAAGGGCATCGTGATCGGCCACCGCGGTGCCCGTCTCAAGGACGTCGGCAAGCGGGCCCGCCTCCAGATCGCCGAGCTGCTCGGCGTCCCCGTCTTCCTCGACCTGCACGTGAAGATCGCCAAGGACTGGCAGCGCGACCCGCGCCAGTTGCGCAAGCTCGGCTTCTAGCCCGAGTTGCGGGTTGTGACGGCCTGAGTTGTGGGTTGTGACGGCTCGAGTTGCCGGTTGTGACGGCTCGAGTTGCGGGTTGTGACGGCCCGAGTTGCGGGTTGTGGTGCGGCTCGGCACCGAAACCCACCACTCGGCCGGTCCGAACCGACAACTCGGCCGGTCCGAACGCGCGACTCGGCCGGTCCGAACCGACAACTCGGCCGGTCCGAACCGACAACTCGGCCGGTCCGAACCGACAACTCGGCCGGTCCGAACGCGCGACTCAACCCCCGAACTGGCGGCGCAGCTCGCGCTTGAGCACCTTGTTGGACGGCCCGAGGGGGAACTCGGGGACGACCTGGATGACACGCGGGTACTTGTGATGCGCGAGAGCCTGTGCCTCCGGGCGTCGGCGGGCCGGCTCGGCGAGGACCGAGGCGAGGGAGAGTGCGGTCACTCAGAGCCCCATGCTCTTCGCGATGATCATCTTCATGACCTCGCTGGTCCCGCCGTAGATCCGGTTGACCCGGGCGTCGGCGTACAGCCGGGCGATGGGGTACTCGTTCATGTAGCCGTAGCCGCCGTGCAGCTGCAGGCAGCGGTCGATCACCTCGGAGGCGACCTCGGTGCAGAAGAGCTTGGCGGAGGCGGCCTCGGCCGGGGTCAGCTCGCCGGCGTCGAGCGCCTCGAGGGCGCGGTCGGCGACGGCCTGGGCCGCGTCTACCTTCGCCTGGCAGGCGGCGAGCTCGAACTTGGTGTTCTGGAAGGAGGCGACCTCCTTGCCGAACACGGTGCGCTGCTGGGTGTACTCCTTGGCGAAGCGCACCGCCGCGGCGGCCTGGGCGTAGGCGCCGTACGCGATCCCGAGGCGCTCCTGGGGAAGGTTCTGGCCGAGGTAGGAGAAGCCCTGGTTCTCCTCGCCGAGGAGGTTGAACGCCGGGACCTTCACGTCGGTGAAGGAGAGCTCCGCGGTGTCGGAGGTGCGCAGCCCGATCTTGTCGAGCTTGCGGCCGACCTGGTAGCCCTCGGACGCGGTGTCGACCACGAAGAGCGAGATGCCGTAGCGACGGTCGTTCTCCAGCGGGGGAGCGGTGCGCGCGCACACGATGACGCGGTCGGCGTTGACGCCGCCGGTGATGAACGTCTTGGCGCCGTTGAGGACGTAGTGGTCGCCGTCGTCGGACCTCTTCGCCGTCGTCCGCATGCCCGCGAGGTCGGAGCCGGTGCCGGGCTCGGTCATCGCGATCGCGAACATCGTCTCGCCGGAGACGAAACCGGGCATCCAGGCCTCGAGCTGCTCCTTCGTCCCCAGCTTGAGCAGGTAGGGGAGGCAGAGCGCGACGTGGACACCCGAGCCACCGAAGGTCACGCCGGCACGGGCGGTCTCCTCGTACTGGATCGCGGCGTACTTGAACGAGTCGATCCCCGCGCCGCCGTACTCCTCGGGAACCTCGATGCCGAAGATGCCGAGCTCGGCGAGCTTGCCATAGAACTCCTTCGGCACGATGCCCGCCTCGAACCACTCCTGGTAGTGCGGCACGACCTCGGCCTCGATGAAGGCACGCAGGGTCTTGCGGAAGGTCTCGTGGTCCTCGTCGAAGACGGTACGACGCATGGGGGATGACTCCTTCGGATGATGCTGGCTCTGGTGGTGGCTGTCGGGCACGGCCTGCGGCGCCCGTCGAGGTGTCGAACGCTGTTAGATTATGGTGAGCGTACGTGGGCCCGCTCGCTGCGGGCGGCGCTCGCGACGCACCCGAACCTGGTGCCCGTCCTGGCGCAGGGACCCGGCCATCGTGCGTCCTCGCTGCAGCGCGCCGACGACGTCCACGGTGGTCTGGTCGGGGCCGGCTGGCCGCCGCGGGAGGCGACGATGATCGGCGCGGCGACGAAGTATGTCGTCTTCGGTGCCGCGATGGGGTCCTTCTCGAAGGGCTTCGTGGACGACGTCGCCGTCTACGCCCACCGCTATCCGCACCTGAGCGACGCGCACCGCATCGCCGAGCACGCCGAGGAGATCGACCGGGACTCCTTCGACTACGCGCTCGATGCCTTCATCGTCGGCCTCCGCGCCCGGTTCGAGACGCTGACGCGCTGAGTCCGATCCGGGGCGAGCGGCGTCCCTCGCCTGCGCGTACGACGGCGGTCGACCGTCATCGTGTGACCGTCGACCGCCGCCGTAGGCAGGGATGGGAGCGGGCTCAGTGTGCCTTGGGCTTGAGCACGCCGTGCTCGCGACAGAGGTCCTCGACCATGAGCCAGGCGAGGGCCGTGACACAGACCCACCCGAAGACGGCCGCGACGTGGAGCAGGGTCACATAGCCGTCGAGGTGGGGCGTCGCGCCGGCGGCGGCCTTCGCGGACTCGAGGGAGATCCCGCGGAAGCCGAAGCCCGCGGTGACACACATCCCGATGATCGCGCCGAAGGCGATGACGAACGCCCAGATCCTGCTCAGGATGGCCGGAATCATGATGATCGCCAGCGGCAGGATCAGGCCGAAGAGGAACCAGGCGGCCGACATCGGCGGCGCCTCCTCGTCGCGGGCGAGGAGGAAGAAGCCCAGGAGCCAGAGGCCGAACATTGCGGCGATCTGGCCGCGGTAGCCCTCGCCGCGGAAGAAGCAGATGATGCCGGCGACGAACTGCGCGAGTCCGGCGACGATGAGGGAGTACTCGTTGGCGGCGGCCACGCCGCTCTTGCCGATGGTCGCGACGTCGGTGTTCCACCACTCGACCCCGAAGATCAGCAGCTGGAAGGCCAGTAGGCCGAGGGCGATCGGCATCGGGTTGCCGATCCGGGTCGCGGCCGGGGTCTCCAGCGGGACGCGACGGTCGCGCACGTCGCTGAGGAGATGCGTCTCGATGTGCTCGGTCGTGGCCATCTCGGGCCCCTTCTGTCAGTGGGAGGACCTCCCTCCCGGTGGTGTGACGCAGTTCACCAAGGCGGCTGCCGGCGTGACAAAGACCGCGGACCGATGAGGCTTATCGGCCCAGACTATGAAGGCTCGCTAACGATCGCCGATCCCCGCAGGAGACGGCCCGAGTGTGGTTGCCGTCACATCGCCGACCGGTTAACTTAACGAGCGCTCGACAAGTCCGCCAGAGGGAGAAACATGGCGTCCTACGTGCCTGCCGGTCATCCTGGCCCCCACCTGGACTACCCGTCCGCGGCCACGGTCGGCGACGTGCTCGCCGGCTCCGCGCGGCGCTATCCGGACCACGTGGCGCTGCGTGACGGAGGCCTCGCGCTCACCTACGCCGAGCTGTACGACGCCGCCCGCCGGCTCGCGACAGGACTGCGCGAGCGCGGTGTCGAGCGCGGTGAGACGGTGGCGCTCCACCTGCCGAACTCGGCGTGGTTCACGGTCGGCTACTACGGCATCCTGCTGGCCGGCGCGGTCGTCACGCCGCTCAACCCGAGCCTCCCGCCGACCGTGCTCCGCGACCAGCTCGAGGAGTCCGGCGCGGTCGCGGCGATGACCCACCCGACGACCATCCGGGCGCTGGCCGAGGCCGCCACCCCGGGCCTCCGGCTGACGGTCCTGGCGCCGCCGACCGCGGCAGCTCCCGGCCCGATACCCGAGGAGGGGTCGCTCCCGCTGGGAGCCGCATCGTTCGACGACCTGCTCCGCAGCACGCCGATCGAGGAACGCGGCGTGGACGCCGACGACCTCGCCCACCTCTCCTTCACCGGCGGCACGACCGGCCGCTCGAAGGCCGTCGAGGTGCGCCACCGCAACGTCGTCGCCAATGCGATCCAGACCGCCTGCTTCCGGGGTGCGGCGCTCCCCGCCGTGGACGAGTACGGCGGCGTCCTGCTCGAGCCACTGGCGGCCGGGCGCAACGACCACATGACGGCGCCCGGCGAGGGCCGGGTCGTCGCGCTCGCGCCGCTGTTCCACGCGATGGGGCTGGTCTCCCAGACGGGGAACGTCCTGGCCGGCGCGGAGGTGGTGATCGTGGGACGGTTCGACCCGGCGCGGTTCCTCGACACGATCGAGTCGCGCGCGATCACCTCGCTGCCCGGGTCGCCGGCGCTCTTCCACGCGCTGCTGGCCGTGCCGGGCGTCGAGCAGCGCGACCTGTCGTCGGTCCGGGTGGTGAACTCCGGCGCGGCCCCGATCGAGACCGCCACCCTCGAGCGGCTGGGGAGGATCTTCCCGAACGCGCTGGTGGTCGAGGGCTACGGCCTCACCGAGGCGACCATGTGTCTCACCCTCCATCCGCTCGAGCCCGGAGCCACACCGCCAGGCTCGGTCGGAGCGCCGGTCTTCGACACCGAGCTGACGATCCATGCGCTCGGCGGGGGAGCAGAGCTGCCGGTCGGGGAGACCGGCGAGGTGTGGGCGCGGGGACCGCAGATCACGGCCGGCTACCGCCACCACCCCGAGCTCACCCGGGAGCAGTTCGTCGACGGCTGGCTACGCACCGGCGACCTGGGGCGGCTCGACGCGGACGGCTGGCTCTACCTCGTCGGCCGGGCGAAGGACATGCTGATCTACAAGGGCTACAACGTCTATCCCAGCCCGCTCGAGGAGCTGCTGGTGCGCCATCCGGCGGTGGCGCAGGCGAGCGTCATCGGTGCCCCGGACCCGGAGGTCGGCGAGATCCCGGTCGCGTTCGTGGTGCCGGCCGCCGAGGCGGTCGGCACGTCCGAGCTGGCCGAGGAGCTGATGGCCCACGTGGCCGAGCGGGTGGCGCCGTACTCCCGTGTCCGCGAGATCGTCTTCGTCGGCGCCCTGCCCACGTCGGCGGCCGGCAAGGTGCTCAAGACCGAGCTGCGGGCGCGCTACGCGTCGGAGCCGGCGTCGTCCTAGAGCCCGCTGGTGGCGTCGTCATAGGAAGCGCCTCATGGACGGTATTGCCGTAGGTCTTTGTGCGGCAGGTGACGCAGCCCACACGATGAACCCAGGGCGAAGGTCGGTCGAGGAGGACGCGGTGGCGGTTCAGGCGGGTGAGGGTCGGCCGGAGGTGCTCGACATCCACGGTCAGGGCAACTCGCTGAGCGCCCAGGTGGGGCGGCATGCCCGGCAGACGCCGGACAGCGTCGCGCTCACCTTCGGCAGCCGTACGACGACGTACGCCGAGCTGCACGACCGCGCCGGGCGGCTGGCGACCGTCCTCGCCGACCGCGGCGTGACCGCGGGGGAGCGGGTGGCCCTGCTGATGACGAACCGGCCGGAGTATGCCGAGGCGCTCGTCGCCTGCAGCCGGCTGGGTGCGATCGCCGTACCGCTCAACTTCCGACTGACCGCCGCCGAGGTCGCCTACCAGCTCGCCGACAGCGGCGCCTGCGCGCTGCTCGTCGACGCGGGGCTGCACGACCGTGCGTCCGAGGCGATGCGCTCGCCGGCGGGCATCGCGGTGGCCACGACGATCGTGGTCGACAGCGACGACTACGAGCGCGACCTGGCGGCCGCGGAGCCCCGCCCGGAGACGCGTGTCGACGAGGACTGCGCCGCGGTCATCCTCTACACATCCGGGACGACCGGGAAGCCGAAGGGCGCGATGCTCTCGCACCGCAACCTCTACGCCTGGGTGACGGCGCGCTACGCGCACATGGGCTTCCCGAACAGCTGCCGGGTGAGTCTGTGCGCCGTGCCGCTGTTCCACATCGCCGGCTTCGCGACGTATCTCTCGACGGCCTTCGTCGGGGGTCGGCTCGTGCTGATGCCGAGCGGCGCGTTCGACCCCGCGCGGATCATCGACGTGCTCGACACCGAGCAGATCAGCCTCGCCTTCTTCGTGCCGTCCCAGTGGCAGGCGATCGTGCGGCATCCCTCGATCGAGGGACGCACCTTCCCGCACTTCCAGGCCGGCAACTGGGGAGCGGCGCCCGCGAGCGCCCAGCTCGTCCGCGAGATCCGGGACGCGTTCCCGACGGTCAGCCTCACCTCCGCCTTCGGCCAGACCGAGGTCTGCTCCTCGGCGATGGTGCTGAGGGCGGAGGACGCCGCCGAGCGGCCGGACTCGGTGGGCAAGCCGATGCTCAACGTGGAGGCCCGGGTCGTCGACCCGGAGATGAACGACGTCGCGCCGGGCGAGGTCGGCGAGATCGTCTACCGCGGGCCGACGGTGATGCTCGGCTATTGGAACGCTCCCGAGAAGACCGCGGAGGCCTTCCGCGGCGGCTGGTTCCACTCCGGCGACCTGGTCCGGGTCGACGAGGACGGCTTCTGCTACGTCGTCGACCGGATCAAGGACATGATCATCAGCGGCGGGGAGAACATCTACTGCGCCGAGGTGGAGAACGTCCTTGCGGGCCACCCGAAGGTCGGCACGGTCGCCGTCGTGGGCGCGCCCGACGAGCGGTGGGGCGAGGTGCCGGTCGCGGTCGTCGTCCCTCGCGGCGAGGACGCGCCCTCGGCCGAGGAGATCGAGGCCTACGGACGGGAGCACCTGGCGGCCTACAAGGTGCCGAAGCGGATCACCATCGTCGCGGCCATGCCGATGAACGCCAGCGGCAAGATCCTCAAGGGCGAGCTGCGGTCGCTGGTCCGGGAGGGACGATGACGCTGCACGTCACGGACGAGGGCCCGGTCCGCACCCTGACCTTCGACAACCCCGGCAGGAAGAACGCGATCGACGTCCCGACGCTGCAGGCGCTCGGCGAGGCCCTGCACCGCACGGCGTACGACGACGGTGTCCGCGTCGTCGTGCTGACCGGAGCGGGTGGCGACTTCAGCTCCGGCGCCGACCTGTCCCGGAACGACCACCCGCTCTCGGCGGCTCACCCGATGACGCGGATGAGGCTGTGGGCCGACACGGTGACGACGCTGCACGACCTGCCGCAGCCCGTGATCGCCCGTGTCGAGGGAGTGGTCGTCGGGGCGGCGGCCAACCTCGCGCTCGGCTGCGACTTCGTCGTGGCGGCGACCACGGCGCGGTTCAGCGAGATCTTCGCCCGTCGCGGGCTCTCGCTCGACGCCGGCGGGTCCTGGCTCCTGCCGCGGGCCGTCGGCCTGCTCCAGGCGAAGCGGCTCGCCCTGCTCGGCGAGATCGTGGGCGCCGAGGAGATGCTCGCCCTCGGCCTGGCGACCTGGGTCAAGGAGCCGAACGAGCTGGACGCCTTCGTCACCGACCTCGCCGTCCGCCTGGCGGCCGGTCCGCCGGTCGCCCTCGCCCTCACCAAGCAGATGCTCCACCACGGCAGCACGTCCTCGTTCGAGGCGGCGCTGGCCCAGGAGAGCGCCGCCCAGACCGTCAACTTCGGCACGGACGCACCCGCCGCCAGGCGGGCGTTCGCCGAGCGGACCGAGCCGGACTTCACCGGCGCCTGGCGGCTCGACACGACCCCCGACGCGACGGGCGCCAAGCCCGCGACAGACCAGGAGGACTTCAGATGAAGAGACTCATCTTCGACGTCGACCACGAGGCGTTCCGTGAGTCGGTGCGCACCTTCTTCGAGAAGGAGGCGGTGCCGCACTACGCCGACTGGGAGAAGCAGGGGCGTCCGGACAAGGCGTTCTATGAGAAGGCCGGGGAGATGGGCCTCCTCGGGCTTCAGGTCCCGGAGGAGTACGGCGGCGCCGGCCTGGCGTCGTACAAGTTCAACGCCATCGTCACCGAGGAGGCCGCGCGGCTCGGGCTGAGCCTCGGCCCGCTGCGGGTCCACCTCGACCTGGTCCTGCCCTACCTGCTCCGGATCGCGAGCGACGAGCAGAAGCAGCGCTGGCTGCCGGGCTTCGCGGCGGGCACGACGATGTTCGCGATCGCGATGACCGAGCCCGGCACCGGTTCGGACCTGGCGGGCATCCGGACGAGCGCGCGGCTCTCCGACGACGGGACGCACTACGTGCTCAACGGTGCGAAGACCTTCATCACCGGCGGCGACAACGCCGACCGCGTCCTCGTCGTCGCGCGCACCTCGCCCGCGACGCCGGAGAACCGTCGGGCGGGGCTCTCGATCCTGGTCGTCGACACCACCTCACCGGGCTACGAGGTCGGCCGGAACCTGGAGAAGATGGGGCTCAAGGCGCAGGACACCTGCGAGCTCTCCTTCACCGACGTCGCCGTCCCGGTCGAGGACCGGCTGGGCGAGGAGGGCGAGGGCTTCTCCTACCTCGGGCACAACCTCGCCCAGGAGCGGCTCATCCTCGCGGTCAGCGCGGTCGCGATGGCGGGGGCCGCCATCGGGCTCGCCCGCGACTACACCCAGGAGCGCACCGCCTTCGGCCAGCCGGTCGCCGGCTTCCAGAACACCAAGTTCGTGCTCGCCGAGTGCTCGGCCGATCTCCAGGCCGGCCAGGCGATGGTCGACCAGGCGCTCGAGCTCAACGACCGCCGAGAGCTCACCGCCGCCGACGCGGCCGCGGTGAAGCTGTGGACGACCGAGATGCAGGCGCGGGTCGTCGACAAGTGCCTCCAGCTGCACGGCGGCTACGGCTACATGAGCGAGTACACCATCTCGAAGCTCTACACCGACGCGCGCGTCTCCCGGATCTACGGCGGGACGAGCGAGGTCATGAAGACGATCATCGCCAAGGCGATGGGACTGTGAGAGGAACGTCGATGACGGCGACCCAGGAGACCAGCAGCACGCCGACCGACCAGCCCGAGGTCCTGGTGACCGCCGAGGACGGCGTCATGGTCATCACCATCAACCGCCCCACCGCGAAGAACGCCGTGACGCTCGCCGTCTCCGAGGGCGTGGCCGCCGCGCTCGACGAGCTCGACGCACGCGACGATCTCGCCGTCGGCGTCATCACCGGTGCCGGTGGCACCTTCTGCGCCGGGATGGACCTCAAGGGCTTCCTGCGGGGCGAGCGACCGTCGCTGCCGGGCCGAGGCTTCGCCGGGATCACGATGGCGCCGCCCGCGAAGCCGATGATCGCGGCGGTCGAGGGCTACGCCCTCGCCGGCGGCTGCGAGATCGTGCTCGCCTGCGACATGGTCACGGCCGGCCGTGGCGCCAAGCTCGGCATCCCCGAGGCCAAGCGTGGACTGGTCGCGGCCGCCGGCGGGCTGATGAGGCTCCCGGAGCGGATCCCGCCGAACGTCGCCATGGAGCTCGCGCTCACCGGGGACTTCCTGGACGCGCCGCGCGCCGCGGCGATCGGGCTGGTCAACCGGCTCGTCGACGACGGCGAGGCCCTCGCCGCGGCCCTCGACCTGGCCCGCGCGATCGCGACCAACGGTCCGCTGGCGACCCGGGCGAGCAAGCAGGTGATCGTCGAGTCCCGTGGCTGGCCGCTCGCGGAGCGCTGGGAGCGGCAGGCCTCGATCATCGAGCCGGTCTTCGCCTCCGAGGACGCCCAGGAGGGCGCGCGCGCCTTCGCGGAGAAGCGGGCGCCGCAGTGGCAGGGCAGGTGACCGTCAGCGGTACGACGCCGGCCCGGCCCGGTCCACTGGCCGGGCTGCGCGTCGTGGAGCTCGGCGGGATCGGACCCGGGCCGTTCTGCGCGATGGTGCTCGCCGACCTCGGTGCGGACGTGGTCCGCGTCCACCGGCCCAGCGAGGTCGGCACGCCACCCAACCCGGTGCTCGACCGCGGCCGTCGCACGCTGGCGATCGACCTCAAGCGGGCGAGCGGGGTGGCCGTCGTACGCCGCCTGATCGACGAGTCCGACGTGCTCCTCGAGGGCTTCCGGCCCGGTGTGCTGGAGCGGCTCGGCCTCGCGCCGGAGGTGTTGCGCGCCTCCCACCCCGAGCTGGTCGTCGGCCGGATGACCGGCTTCGGCCAGGAGGGCCCGCTCGCCGCGCGGGCAGGCCACGACATCAACTACATCGCGCTCTCGGGCGTGCTCGGCTCGATCGGGCGCCCGGGGGAGCGGCCGGTGCCGCCGCTCAACCTCGTCGGCGACTTCGGTGGTGGTGGGATGCTCCTGGCGCTCGGCGTCGTCTCGGCGGTGCTGCACGCCCGGACCAGCGGCGTCGGCCAGGACGTCGACGCCGCGATGGTCGACGGCTCGGCGCTGCTCATGGCGATGACCTATGGCTTCGCCGCCCAGGGACGCTGGACCGCCGACCGCGGCAGCAACATGTTCGACGGGTCCATGCCGTTCTACGACACCTACGAGTGCGCCGACGCGAAGTACGTCGCGGTCGGCGCCGTCGAGCCGCAGTTCTACCGCGTGCTCGTCGAGACGCTCGGCGTCACCGACCTGGTCGACGTCAACGACCCCGCCGCGCAGCGTGACCCGGCGACGTTCCCGGCCACCCGCAAGGCGTTCGCGGAGGCGTTCGCCACCCGCACCCGCGACGAGTGGGCCGCCGTCTTCGCGGAGGTCGACGCGTGTGTGACGCCCGTGCTCGACATCGACGAGGCACCGTCCGACGCCCACCTGGTCGACCGGGCGACCTACGTCCACGACGAGAACGGCGTCGTCCACCCGGCGCCCGCACCCCGCTTCGGCGCCACGCCGCTCGCGCCCCCGGCGGCACCCGCCGCGCCGGGCGCCCACACCCACGAGATCCTCGCCGGGCTCGGCCTGACCACCGACGAGATCGCCGCACTGCATGAGGAAGGAACCGTCGCATGACCGCGCCGTACTGGCCCGAGGGCATCCCGCACCACCTCGACTATCCGGAGGTCGGCGTCGGCGAGCTGCTCACCGCCGTGTGCCGGCGCTTCGCCGACCATGTCGCGATCGAGGACGGCGAGGAGCGGCTCACCTTCGGCCGTCTGCTCGAGGAGGGCTCGGCCCTCGCGCACGCGCTGCAGGCCGACGGCATCGGCCCGGGCGACACCGTCCTCATGCACCTGCCGAACAGCCGCTGGTTCGTCGTCGCCTACGTCGGCGTCCAGCTCGCCGGCGCGACGCTCTCGCCGGCCAACCCGCTCCACCCGGTCGACGGTCTGCGCCACCAGCTGCAGGACGCCGGGGCCGAGGTCGTCGTGAGCCACCCCGACCACGTCGCGCACGCTCTCGCTGCGCGTGAGGGGACCGGCGTACGCCGGATCGTGGTGGTGCCGGGGACCTCGGCCGCCCCGGCATCGACCGAGATCCCCGCCGCCGACGCCGTCGTGACGGTCGCCGACTACTGCGCCGGGCGGCCGACCGACCCGCCGGCACCCAAGGCCACGCCCGGCGACGTCGCCCACCTTGCCTTCACCGGCGGCACGACCGGCGTGTCGAAGGGAGTCCGGGTCCTCAACCGCAACGTCGTCGCCAACGTCTGCCAGGCGGTCGCGTGGCGCGGCGGGATGACCGTCGCGGTCACCGCCGGCGACCTCGTGCTCACCACGCTGGGACGCGACGACATCGGGCTCCACGAGGGCCGTGGCGTCAGCATCATGGCCGGGCCGATGTATCACGCCCAGGCGCTGATCAACACCCTCTTCATGCTCGCGACGGGCGCTCGGATCGTCATCATGGGCCGGTTCAGCCCGGAGCGGATGCTCGAGCTGATCGAGTCGCGACGGGCGACGTACATCAACGGCAGCCCGACGATGTGGCACGCGCTGCTCACCTGCCCGGCGGCCCGGGAGCGCGACCTGAGCTCGCTCCAGGTGGTCTCCTCGGGCGCCGCCCCCATCGACCTCGAGACGATGCGTGGGCTGCGATCGATCTTCCCGTCGGCGATGCTCAACGAGGGCTGGGGACTGACCGAGGGCACCTGCCTGGTCACGGCCGCTCCGGCCTTCCACGGCGCCCGCCGCAAGCTCGGCAGCGTCGGCCAGCCCGTACCCGACACGGAGCTCGAGGTGCGCGGCCCGGACGGTGGTGTGCTCCCGGCCGGCGCGCATGGTGAGCTCTGGGTGCGCGGCCCGCAGGTCACCGACGGCTACGCCGGCCACGACGAGCTCACCGCCGAGCAGTACGTCGACGGCTGGCTGCGCACCGGTGACATCGGCTACGTCGACGACGAGGGCTTCGTCTTCATCAGCGACCGGCTCAAGGACATGCTGATCTACAAGGGCTACAACGTCTATCCGCGTGAGCTGGAGGAGATCCTCGTCCGGCACCCCGCGGTCGATGCGACGGCCGTCGTCGGTCGCCCCGACCCGGCGGTCGGTCAGCTCCCGGTGGCGTTCGTCGTCCTCCACGCCGGCGCCGAGGCCTCGGCGGAGGAGCTGATGTCGTTCGTGGCCGAGCAGGTTCTGCCCTACAAGAAGATCCGCGAGGTCCACCACGTCCCGGCCCTCCCCACCAACCCGGCCGGCAAGATCCTCAAGACCGAGCTGCGCAGCCGCCTGGGTTGAGTCCTGCCCGCCGCAGACGGCGGCCGAGCGCGCCGGGGCCCGGCACCTTCCCGCCACGGTGGGAAGGTCCGGGCCCCGGCGTTCGTGACGTGGGCATCCGCCCGCGATGGCGGGATCTGCCCGGTCCCCGGGTGGGTGCCGCCGGGGTCAGCGGGTGATGAGTCCCCAGAGGCCGGCGGTGCCGGCCGTGGTGGCGAGCTCGGCGACGCGGCGGTCCCAGGTCTGGGTGGAGCCGTATTCGGAGCGCCAGGCGAGGGCCGCGAGGGTGAAGCGGTGGAGGTCGTGCTCGAGGGTGGTGCCGATGGCGCCGTGCAGCTGGTGCGCCTGGCGTACGACGACCGAGGCGGCGTGACCCGCGCACGACCGCGCGACGGCGACCAGGAAGGCCAGGCTCGCGCCGTCGGCCTCGCCGGCGTCACGTGCCGCGGCCGCCCGGACGGCCGCGTCCACCGCGGCCCGGGCCAGCGAGGTCTCCGCGGCGATGTCGGCCAGGAGGTGCTGGACGGCCTGGAAGCGGGAGATCGGTCGGCCGAACTGGACCCGGGTCGTGGTGTGCTCGAGCGTGAGCGAGAGGCAGCGTTCGAGCGCACCCGCGACCTGGATCGCTCGGACGAGACCGGCGCGGTGGAACAGCTCGTGGGCGACGTCGTCGGCCACGACCGGCCCGGTGAGTGCCGAGGGCTCGAGGCGGACGTCGTCACGCGGCTCCCCGGCGAGGTTGAGCCCCTCGGTGATCTCGAGCTCGGACAGCGCGACGTCCGCCACGACGCGACCGCCGTCGCCGGCCGAGACCAGCACGACGGCGTCCGCATGGCGTGCCGACGGGACGGCCCGAGCGACCGGACGCCCCTCGTCGTCCCACTCGACGAGGCCGATCGTGCGGCGCCGGTTGTCGACCGGGAGTCCGGCCGCGCGCAGCAGCCAGCCGGCGAGCAGGTCGTGCTCGGCGACCGGCAGGGACACGGCAGCGGCCGCCATCTCGGTGAGCAGCGCCGCCGACTCGTGCCAGGTGGCACCGCTGCCGCCGTCGTCCTCCGGCGTGGTGAGCCGGGCGAGGCCGAGCGCGTCCAGCTTGTCCCACAGTGCGGCGTCGAAGGCGATCCCGGCCTCGGGGTCGCGGGGCGTCGGCGCGCTCGCGGTGAGCAGGTCCCGGATGGTGGCGACGAGGTCGGGGTCGACGACGTAGCCGGCCGTGGCCGACGCGTCAGGGGTCGTGCGGTCGGTCATCGCAGTCCCAGCTCTCTCGCGATCACGCCGCGCAGCACCTCGCTGGTGCCGCCGCGGAGGGTGAACCCGGGCCGGTGGAACACCGCCCGCGCGACCAGCGCGCGCAGCTCGGGATCACCCGGGTCGTCCTCGGTCAGTCGGTCGGCGAGGTCCGCGACGTCGCCCTCGAGCGCCGTGCCCAGCACCTTGACCACGGCCGCGGCCGACGACACGTCCTGATGGTGCTCGAGGGCGCCCGCGACGGCGGACGACATCTGGTGGAGGCCGGCGAGCCGGGCGACGTACGCCCCGGTCTCGGCGTCGCCGAGCCCGCGGCCGGCGAGTGCGGCCAGCAGACGGTACGTCGAGAGGAACCGCTCCGGCCCACTGCGCTCGTAGGACAGCTCGGAGGTGACCTGGGCCCAGCCGTCGCCGATCGTGCCTATGACCAGCTCGTCGGGCACGAAGACGCCCTCGAGATGGACCTCGTTGAAGTGGTGGGCGCCGTTCATCGACCGGATCGGCCGGATCTCGACGCCGGGGGAGTCGAGCTCCACGATGAACTGCGAGAGCCCGGCGTGCCGGTGCTGCGGGTCGAGCGGCGCGGTCCGGGCCAGGGCGAAGAAGGCGTGCGCGTGGTGGGCCCCGGAGGTCCACACCTTCGTCCCGGTGAGCCTCCAGCCACCCTCGACCCGCTCGCCGCGGGTGCGGACGCTGGCAAGGTCGGAGCCGGAGTCGGGCTCGCTCATGCCGATGGCCCAGAAGAGCTCGCCCGCGGTGATCCGCGGCAGGTAGCGCTGCTTCTGCTCCTCGGTGCCGTACTTCAGCAGCGACGGCGCGGCCTGCCGGTCGGCGATCCAGTGCGCCGCGACCGGAGCGCCGGCGGCCAGCAGCTCCTCGGTGACGACGAACCGCTCGAGGAAGGAGCGGCCGTGGCCGCCGTACTCCGCGGGGATCGTCATGCCCAGCCACCCACGCTCGGCCAGCGACCGGGTGAAGTCGGGGTGGAAGCCGTTGAGCCAGGTGTCGACGTCGGGGGTGAAGACGCCGGCGGCGATCTGTTCGTCGAGGAAGGCACGGACGTCGGCGCGCAGTCGTGCCAGCGCCGGCGTCTCGGCCAGGGGCGGCGGGAGCAGCGTGGTCATTCGCCGGTGAACTCCGGGGAGCGCTTCTCGAGCATCGCCGCGACCGCCTCGTGGTGGTCCTTGGTCTGGTGGGCGACCGCCTGCATCGCCGCGGAGAGCTCGAGCACGGTGTCGAGACCGCGCCCATCGGCCTCGCGGAGGAGCTTCTTCGCCATGCGTACGGCGTGGGGCGGGTTCGCGGCGACGCGACGGGCCAGCGCGTGGGCCTCCTCGAGCAGCATGTCCGGCTCGACCACCCGCGACACCAGGCCCCACTCGAGCGCCGTGGCTGCGTCGACCCGGTCGCCGGTGAGCGCCATCTCGGCCGCCCGAGCGGCGCCGACCGCCCGGGGCAGGAAGAACGCCCCACCGTCGCCGGGAATGATGCCGAGCTTCACGAACGACTCGGCGAAGAAGGCGTTCGTGGCGGCGATCCGCAGATCGCACATCAGCGCCAGGTCGCAACCGGCGCCCACCGCCGGACCGTTCACGGCGGCGATGAGCGGCACCTCGCAGGCCCACAGCGCCCGCGGGATCCGTTGGATGCCGTCCCGGTAGGCGGTCCGCTGGCGGTGGGGAGCGTGGCCGAAGAGCCCCTCGCCGGTCGCCATGTCCTTGACGTTGCCACCGGAGGAGAATGCGGAGCCGGCTCCCGTGATGATCACCGCTCGGACGTCGCTGTCCCGGTTGACCCGGTCGGACGCGGCCACCAGCGCGTCGATCATGTCCGCGCCGGAGATCGGGTTGCGGGACTCCGGGAGGTCGAGGGTCCAGGTCTCGACGCTCTCGGTGCGGTCGATCCTCAGTGGCGCGCTCATCGGGCTCCTGTCGGTGGTGGCTTCGCTGCTGGTCCACTCTGGCCCGGCGACGCGTCCGCGGCAAAGACCGCCGCGCGAAGGCAGTGATAGCCGTCACCTATGCTCACCAGAGTGGTGGACCTTCGGCTGGTGGAGTACTTCGTCGCCGTGGTCGACCACGGTGGGATCACGAAGGCGGCGAATGCCCTCTACATCGCGCAGCCCTCGCTGTCGCAGGCGATCAAGTCCCTCGAGCGCGAGGTCGGTGCCGAGCTGTTCGACCGGTCCGGGCGTCAGCTCGAGCTCACCGATGCCGGCCGCGTCTTCGAGGTCTCGGCACGCCGTGTCGTCCGTGACGTCGCGGTCGCGCGCCGGCGGGTCGAGGAGGTGCGGATGCTGCGCGCGGGCCGGCTCCACCTCGCGGCGATCGCCGACCTGACCCTCCACCCGCTGCCGGACCTGGTGCAGGCGTTCCGCCGGCGCCACCCCGGCGTGGAGGTGCGGATCAGCGACCCCGGCCACGCAGGCGGCGTCGTGGCGGCGGTGCGTCAGGGGCAGGCGGAGATCGGCCTCACGACGCTGCCGGTGAAGGCAGACGCGCTCACCCTCCGCCCGCTCGCCGCGCAGCGGATGGTGCTCGCGATGGTGCCCGAGCTCGCGGCCGGCCTGCCCGACCCGGTGCCGCAGCGGATGCTCGCCGACCTCCCGCTGATCCGCAGCATGGAGGACCGGCTGGGTGACCTCGTCGCGGAGGCCGACTTCCTGCCTCCGGCGGAGGAGGCCCTCCTGCGCTCGGGGTTCCGACAGGTGACCTGGGAGCTCGTGATGGCGGGCGCCGGCATGGCGCTGCTGCCCGAGGGGATCGCCGGGACGCAGTTGACCGGCGTCGTACTCCGTGCGCTCGAGCCGGAGGTCCGGCGCGAGGTCGCGGCGGTGTTCCGCGCCGATCAGCTCTCGCCGGCGGGGGAGGCGTTCGTCGCGGCGCTCTGTCCCGACGGCCCGCCGCCCGCGCCGGATCCGGCACCGGCCGAGGACTGACCGACGAGCTCCCGGCACACCTCGACGAACGCCGCCGCGGCAGGGGAGAGGCGGTCGGGCTCGAAGACCATGCCGTATGGCGCCGGCAGCGGCGGCTCCATCGTGCGGACCCGTCCGCCGCGCTCCAGCGCGACCTGTGTCATCGACTGCTCGATCCAGGTCGGCCCGACGCCGGCGAGGGCGAACGCGAGGCGCGCCTCCCGGTTCTGGAGTACGACGGCCGGCGGGCGCGCCTGCTGCCGCGGGCTCATCGCTCGGAAGATCCGGCTGGCGTGGGAGGTGCCCTGCGGGACGACGACCATGGGGCTGTCGAGCTCGTCCCAGCGCAGCGTGCCCTCGGTGGGCGAGTCCTCGTCCGGTGGCAGCGCCACCCGATAGACCTGCGTCCCGAGCTCGAGCGTCTCGAGCCCCGGCTCGGCGGTGTCGTCCGGGTCGTCGTCGAGGGGGAGGTGGATGACGACGATCTCGCAGACGGCGTTGCGCAGCAGCGAGGCGACGCGGCTCTCGTCATACATCGTCCCGATCGTCACCCGCACCTTCGGATGGCGGCGGTGGAACTCCGCGACCGCCCGCGGAAGCATCCCGGTGCTGACCGCGGGGTGGGCGCGGATGTCGACCCGCCCGCGCAGGTGGCCCTCGGCGTCCGGCACCGAGCCGGCCGCCGTGGCGATGTCGCGGAGGATGGTGCGCGCCGGGCCGACCAGCGCGTGGCCGGCCGAGGTCGGCACCATCCCCCGCCCGATCCGGTGGAAGAGCGGCGTCTTGAGCTCGCGCTCCAGCGACCGCATCGCCTGCGAGATCGTCGGCTGCGCCACCCCGACGGCGTTCGCGGCCGAGTTGATGCTGCCGTGGTCGATCACCGCGAGGAAGTAGCGCACGTGCTGGGGATCCACGCTCGCGATCCTAGGCCCGGGATGGCGGGTCGAGGCGTCTCGACGCTCAGCGCGGCGCCATCCGGATGGCGCCGTCGAGACGGATGGTCTCGCCGTTGAGGTAGCCGTTCTCGAGGATGTGGGCCGCGAGGCCGGCGTACTCGTCGGTGTGCCCGAGCCGGCGCGGGTTGGGCACGCTGGCGGCCAGCGACGCGCGTACGTCGTCCCGCAGCCGCCCCAGCAGCGGGGTGTCCATGATGCCGGGGGCGATCGTGTTGACCCGGATGTTCTTGGAGGCCAGGTCGCGGGCCGCGACGATCGTCATGCCAACGACGCCGCCCTTGGAGGCGGAGTAGTTGATCTGGCCGATCTGGCCCTCGAACGCCGCGACGGAGGCGGTCATCACGATCGCGCCGCGCTCCCCGTCGACCGCGTCGTGGGCCGCCATGCGCACCGCCCCGAGCCGGAGGGCGTTGAAGCTGCCGATGAGGTTGAGCCGGATCACGAACTCGAAGTCCTCGAGCGAGCCGGGGGAGCCGTCCTTCTCGATGATCCGCATGCGGCGGCCGGCGCCGGCACAGTGCACGAGCCCGCGCAGGCCGTCGGCCTGGCCGTCGGCGGCGTCGAGCGCGGCCGCGAACGAGGCCTCGTCGGTGACGTCGCCCGCGACGAACTGGGCGCGGTCGCCGAGCTCCTGGGCGACGCGCTCGCCGTCGGAGGAGGGCAGGTCGATGAGCGTGACGTGACCGCCCTCCTTGACGAGCTTGCGGGCGGTGGCCAGGCCGAGGCCTGAGGCGCCTCCGGTGATGGCGGTGGTGAGGCCTTCGAGTCGCATGGGTCTTTTCTCGCTTCCGTGGTGCGTGGGGTGGGTGAGGGCGCTGGTCAGAGGAGCTCGAGGATGGTGGCGTTGGCCATGCCTCCGGCCTCGCACATCGTCTGCAGTCCGTAGCGGATCCCTTGGTCCCTCATGTGGTGGACCAGACGGGTCATGAGGATGGCGCCGGAGCCGCCGAGCGGGTGGCCGACGGCGATGGCGCCGCCGAGCGGGTTGAGGACGTCGTCGGCGACACCGAACTCGGCCTGCCAGGCCAGCGGCACCGGCGCGAAGGCCTCGTTGACCTCGAAGGCGCCGATCTCGTCGATGCGCAGGCCGGAGCGGGTCAGCGCCTTCGCCGTGGCCGGGATCGGACCGGTCAACATGATGACCGGGTCGTCGGCGGCCACGACGGTCGTGTGGATGCGGGCCAGCGGCGACCAGCCGCGCTGGGCGGCGATCGTCGAGGTCGTGATCAGCAGCGCACCGGCGCCGTCCGAGATCTGCGAGGAGTTGCCGGCGGTGATCACGCCGTCCTCGGCGAAGGCGGTCCGCAGCCCGGCGAGCGTCTCCGGCGTCGTCTGGCGGCGCAGGCCCTCGTCGTGGGTGAGACCGGCGAGCGGGGCGAGCTGGCGCTCGAAGGCGCCGGCGTCGGCGGCCGCCGCCGTGCGGGCGTGGGAGCGGGCGGAGTAGTCGTCGAGCCGGGCGCGGGAGAAGCCCCACTTCTGCGCCACCATCTCGGCGCCGAGACCCTGGTTGAAGCGCTCGACGTCGTAGCGCTGGAGCACGCTGTCGGGGTACGGCGCACCGCCGACCGTGTTGGAGCCCATCGCCGCGCGCGACATCGACTCGACGCCGCCCGCGACGGCGACGTCGTACTGTCCGCTGATCACACCGGCCGCGGCGAAGGCGACCGCCTGCTGCGCCGAGCCGCACTTGCGGTCGACGGTCGTGCCGGGCACGGACTCGGGCCAACCCGCCGCGAGGAGGCCGACGCGGCCGACGTTGCCGGACTGGTCGCCGACCTGGGTCACGCAGCCCCAGACGACGTCGTCGACGGTGGCGGGGTCGAGCCCGGTCCGCTCGGCCAGCGCGGCCAGGACGTGGCCGGTGACGTCGGCCGGGTGCAGACCGGCAAGGCTTCCGTTGCGCTTCCCGATCGGAGTGCGTACGGCGTCGACGATGACGGCATCGCGCATGGCTGGCTCCTGGTGCCTCGTGGATGGTGGGTCCACGCAACCACCGGCCGACGGGGCACGACAAAGACCGCGTGCCGATCCACCAGTGAGGCGCTGCCTATGGGTCGAGCCGCGCCGGGGCCGTGCTCAGTCGGGCGCCCAGCAGATGCCGTAGGTCTGTCCGCCCCGCCACTCCTGGGCGGTCGGCCACTCGTAGCCCCACTGGTAGTCGAGGGCGTCGCTGGCGGCGTCACGGCCGGCGTCGCGGCAGATCGTCTGGCCGGCGGCCTTCGCGGCGGCCTCGCCGGGGTACTTCCCGGCCGGGAGCGGCACGGTGCGAAGCGCCTTCCAGCTGTGCTGGCGCTGACAGGGGACGCGGGTGAAGCCGGCGGTGCCGGGCTCGGCGGTGCTGCACATCGCGAAGTCGTCCGCGCGCTGGTCGGCGAGGGCGCCCTTGAGGTGCCCGGTGACCGGCAGGAGGGTGGTGGGGCCGGCGATCGCGATGACATCGCAGCGGTACCACTGCGCCCCGGCATCGGACTGCTCCACCGTAGGGGTGAACCAGACCGGGCGCAGCATGCTCAGCCGCAGGTCGTCGGCGGTCCCGCCGAGGAAGCGCGCGAGCCGCGCCGGGCAGGCCCGGGCGACCTGGTCGCGGACGTGTGCGGAGTCGACCGCCACGAGGTGTCCGTCGATGACGGTGTCGAGTCGGCCGACGGCGTAGGTCTCGGTGGTGTGGCGCTTCGCGCATGGGACCGCGCGGCTCTGGGCGGTGGGAGCGAGCGCCTGGTCGAACGTCAGCGCGTAGCACGCGTCGGCCGCCGGCGTGGGCGCGGCGGTCGCGTGCGTCGGGGACGGGGCGGGGGCGCTCGGGCTCGGGGTCGGCGCGGGGGTGCCGCCGCCGCACCCGGCCAGAGCCGCCAGCACGGCCAGGAGGACGGACGCGACTCGGGCCGTGCGCCGAGTCGACGCGCGTCGCGGTGACCTCTCGAACGCCAGCGGCCTCATCTGTCCCACCCGCCTCACTGGTCGGTCTTCGCCCAGCAGACCGAGCGGCGGTTGCCCGCGTTCCACTCGTCCTGCCCGAACCAGGTGTAGCCGTAGTCGTAGCTCGCGGGATAGCCCAGCCAGGCCTTCACCGAGTCGGCGCAGTACTCGCGCGTCGTCGCCTTCACCTTCGCATCGCCGGGGTACGGCGTGGACGGCTCGCCGAGCTTGATGGTCGTCACGGCCCGCCAGCTGTGCTTCTCCGAGCAGGCCACCTTCGTGCCGTCCACGGTGGCGCCGCGGGCGCAGACCAGCCAGCGGTCGTCGACGTTCTTCCCGCGCAGCATGTTGCGGGTGACGGTCGGGAGGTCGACATACGCCGCCCCCGACTGCCCGCCGCCGAGGAGGTCGCAGCGATACCACCGCGCCCCCTTGGCCCAGGCGCGATCGGAGGGCCCGAACCACACCCAGCTCAGCATCGACCGCATCAGCAGGCTCTGGTCGGCGCCGAGGTGCCGCTCGAGCTTGGCGGTGCAGGTGTCATAGATCCAGTCGGCGAGGTGGTCGCTCTCCTCGCTCGCCTCGGCGAACGTCGTGGGCAGCGGGCCGGCGGCGTACGTCTCGGCGTTGTGCGGGTCGTCGCAGTCGACCAGTGGGCTGGCGTTGGTCGGGCGCTGGACGTCGGCGCGGGTGAGGTTGCGGCACACGTGTGTCGTGGGCACGGCCGTGGTGTCCTGTCCCGGGTCGGCACCCGCCTTGTCACCGCCGCCGCACGCCGTGCACAGCACCAGCAGAGCCAGGGCGGCGGTCAGGAGGCGGATCACGGAGCCCGATCGTACGGACGTCCTCGCAGCCACCCAAACCTCAGCCTCCACCCGGGACGAGCGGCTACGCCACGCTGCCGAGCGCCTCCCTCAGATCGCGGAGGATGCGGTTGAGCAGCCGGGAGACCTGCATCTGCGTCACGCCCAGCTCATGACCGATCTCCTCCTGGGTCTGGTCCTCGAAGAACCGCAGGTAGAGGATCCGCCGGTCGCGCTCGGGAAGCCCCTTGAGCACGGGCTCCAGCGTCGTCCGCGCCTCGGCGGCGTCGGCGTCGTTGGTCTCGTCGGGGACGAGGTCGGCGACCGTCGAGCTGGCGTCCTGGCCCAGGGGCTGGTCGAGCGAGGTCGGCGTGAAGCAGCCGAAGGCGACCACGGCCTCGTCGTACTCCTCTCGGCTCAGGTCGAGCGTGTCGCGCACCTGGTCGTCGCTCGGCTCGTGGCCGAGCTCCTGGGTGAGGTCGTCGATGCAGCGGTTGACCCGCCACTGCAGCTCCTGCACCCGGCGCGGTGGCCGCACCGTCCAGCTGTGGTCGCGGAAGTGCCGCTGAAGCTCGCCGCGGATGGTGGGGACCGCATAGGTGAGCAGGTCCTTGTTGCGATCCGGGTCGAAGCGGTGGACCGCCTTGACGAGACCTTCGTACGCCGCCTGCTCGAGGTCCTCCTGGGCGACTCCGCGGCGGCGATAGCGGGCCGCGACGGCCTCGGCGACGCCGCGGTTGATGAGGATGACCTTCTCGAGGATCTCGTGGCGCCGGTCGTCGTCGGGGGCGCGGCGGGACTGCTCGATCAGTCGGTCGGTGGCCTGGGCGCGTTCGGCGCGGGTGAGCCCGCGGTCGCCGTCGGGCGCCGTGCGCGGCCTGTCCGGGGTGGTCGTTGCTGCTGTGCCAGCCTCCATCGTGCCTCCATCGTGATGGTGGGTGGGTCGTGCAGATGGCGATCCGTGCGGTGCTCGGCCCGTGCTCCTTCCGGTCTCGGCGACGGGGCTCAGCAGACGGCGTACGACGCCGTCGGGGTGCTGCGGGTGTGGTGCAGCGGTGCTGGGGGTTCGTTCTCGACCGTAGCCCAGATCGGGGGCAGCGCAAACGTGTCCGTCCACCCGGGAATGGCGCGCCGCGTGGCCGGGGGCCGGCAACACGTGACGCGGATCTCTGGCCCTCGCGCGGCGCGACACGGTAGAGAAGGACGTGACGCCGACCGTGGAGGGAACCCCATGCTGGACGAGCAGGAGCTGACCCGGATCGACCGCTGGTGGCGTGCCGCCAACTATCTCTCGGTCGGGCAGATCTATCTGATGGGCAACCCGCTGCTGCGCGAGCCGCTGGTCGCCGAGCACGTGAAGCCGCGGCTGCTGGGGCACTGGGGCACGACGCCGGGCCTGAACTTCATCTACGCCCACATGAACCGCGCGATCGTGGCGCGCGACCTCGACGCGCTCTTCATCACCGGTCCCGGCCACGGCGGTCCGGGCCTCGTGGCGGCGTCCTACCTCGAGGGCACCTACACGGAGACCTATCCCAGCATCGGCCAGGACCTCGACGGGCTGACGAAGCTCTTCACCCAGTTCTCCTTCCCGGGCGGCATCCCCAGCCACGTGGCGCCCGAGACGCCGGGCTCCATCCATGAGGGCGGCGAGCTGGGCTACGCCCTCTCGCACGCCTACGGCGCGGCGTTCGACAACCCCGACCTGGTCGTGTGCGCGGTCGTCGGCGACGGGGAGGCCGAGACCGGGCCGCTGGCGACCAGCTGGCACGGCACCAAGTTCGTCGACCCGCGCCGGGACGGCGCCGTACTCCCGGTCCTGCATCTGAACGGGTTCAAGATCGCCAACCCGACCGTCTTGGCCCGCATCGGCGACGAGGAGCTCGCCGCGCTGATGCGCGGATACGGGCACCAGCCGTACGTCGTCGCCGGCTCCGACCCCGCCGAGATGCACCACGCCTTCGCCGAGGCCCTCGACGCGGCGCTCGACGAGATCCGCGACATCCAGGCCGAGGCGAGGTCCGCGAGCGGCCCGGTCGCTCGGCGTCCGTGGCCGATGATCGTCCTGCGCTCGCCGAAGGGCTGGACCGGGCCGAAGGAGGTCGACGGAAAGCCGATCGAGGGCTACTGGCGCTCCCACCAGGTCCCGTTCGCCGACGCCCGCGGCGACGACTCCCACCGTGCCGTCCTCGGCACCTGGCTGCGGTCCTACCGGCCCGAGGAGCTCTTCGACGAGAGCGGGGCGCCCTACGACGACATCCGCGACCTCCACCCGGCGGGTGCCAAGCGGATGAGCGCCAGCCCGCACGCCAACGGCGGCACGATCCTGCAGGACCTCGAGCTCCCCGACTTCCGCGCGTACGCCGTCGACGTCGTGCCGGGGACGGGCGCCGTGGAGTCGACCCGCGTCCTGGGCGGCTGGCTGCGCGACGTCATGCGGGCCAACATGACGAACTTCCGGATGTTCTCGCCCGACGAGAACTCCTCCAACCGGCTCCAAGACGTGATGGAGGTGACCGACCGGGCCTGGAACGCACGCATCGTCGCCGACGGGTTCTGGGCTGACGACCATCTGGCGCCGGAGGGCCGGATCATGGAGATCCTCTCGGAGCACACCTGCGAGGGCTGGTTGGAGGGCTACCTGCTCACCGGCCGCCACGGCTTGTTCTCCTGCTACGAGGCCTTCATCCACATCATCGACTCGATGTTCAACCAGCACGCGAAGTGGTTGAAGACCACCCGCCACATCGATTGGCGCGCGCCGATCGCCTCGCTCAACATCCTGCTCACCAGCCACGTGTGGCGCCAGGACCACAACGGCTTCTCCCACCAGGACCCCGGCTTCATCGACCACGTGGTCAACAAGAAGGCCGACGTCGTCCGCGTCTACCTGCCGCCGGACGCCAACACGCTGCTCTCGGTGGCCGACCACTGCCTGCGGTCGCGCAACTACGTCAACGTCATCGTCGCGGGCAAGCAGCCGGCGCTGCAGTACCTCTCCATGGACGACGCCGTCGTCCATGCGACCAAGGGCATCGGGATCTGGGACTGGGCGTCCAGCGACGAGGGGGCGGCGCCCGACGTGGTGATGGCCTGCGCCGGCGACATCCCCACGCAGGAGACGCTGGCCGCGGTCTCGATCCTGCGCGAGCAGGTCCCCTCCTTGAGGATCCGGGTGGTCAACGTCGTGGACCTGATGCGCCTCCAGCCTGAGACCGAGCACCCGCACGGCTTGTCCGACCACGACTTCGACGCGCTCTTCACGACCGACACTCCGGTGATCTTCGCCTACCACGGCTACCCGTGGCTCATCCATCGGCTGACCTACCGACGCACCAACCACGCCAACTTCCACGTGCGGGGCTACAAGGAGGAGGGCACCACGACGACGCCGTTCGACATGTGCGTGCTCAACCAGCTCGACCGGTTCGACCTCGCCCTGGACGTCCTCGAGCGGGTGCCCGGGCTGGCGAGCCGCACCGGCCACGTCCACGAGATGCTCAAGAACAAGCTCATCGAGCACCGGGCCTACGTCCGCCGCCACGGCGAGGACATGCCCGAGGTGCGGTCGTGGACGTGGTCGCCGGTCGACGGGCCCCAGGTGCGCACCGACTCGCCCGAGAACGACGCGCCCGAGGGCTGAGGGCCGGTGCGCGTCCTCGTCGTCAACCCGGGCTCGAGCACGCTCAAGGTCGCCCTCGTGAGCGACCACGAGGCCCGCGAGAGCGCCAACGTCGCCGCCGACGAGGGTGCCGCGGAGCTCCGCGTGGTGCTCGAGCGGTGGGGGCCGGTCGACGCCGTCGGCGTCCGTTTCGTCCATGGCGGGCCGGACCGGCTCGAACCGGTCCGCGTCGACGACGCGGTGCTCGGGGAGCTCGACGCCGCGGCCGACCTGGCGCCGCTGCACAACCCGCCCGCGCTGGCCGCGACCCGTGCCGTCCGTGAGGCCTGGCCCGATCTCCCGGTCGTGGCCTGCTTCGACACCGCCTTCCATCGCACCCTGCCACCGGAGGCCGCCGTCTACGCCATCCCGCGGGAGTGGAACCGGCGCTGGCGGCTGCGCCGCTACGGCTTCCACGGCCTCTCCCACGAGTACGCCGCCGGCCGGGCCGCCGAGATGATCGGCCGTCCCCTCGAGGAGCTCAAGGTGGTCACCTGCCACCTCGGCGGCGGCGCCTCGCTGTGCGCCGTCGACCGTGGCCGCTCCGTCGACACGACGATGGGCTTCACCCCGCTCGCCGGCCTCGTCATGCAGGTGCGCAGCGGCTCGGTCGACCCGGGGCTGGTCCTGTGGCTCCAGCAGCACGCCGGCCTCTCGCTCGACGAGGTCGCCGACGGGCTGGAGCACAACGCCGGTCTCAAGGGCCTCACCGGCACCTCAGGTGACATCCGCGAGGTCGTCGAGGGCGCCCGGGCCGGCGACGCCGACTGCGCCACCGCCCTCGACATCTACATCCACCGCCTGGCCCGCGAGATCGGCGGCATGGTCGTCTCCGCGGGCGGTCTCGACGCCCTCGTCTTCACCGGCGGGGTGGGGGAGCACTCCGCCCTCGTCCGGGCCCGGGTCGCCGACCGCCTGGCCTTCCTCGGTCTCGCCCTCGATCCGGACCGCAACCGCCCCGAGGAGTCGGGGGACCACGACCTCACCGGCCCGGGCTCCGCCGTACGCGTCCTCGTCGTCGCGTCGCGCGAGGACCTCCAGATCGCGGCGAACGTCGAGCACGTCCTGCGCGGTTGAGCTGCGGGTTGTGACGGGTCGAGTCGTCGGTTGTGACGGGTCGAGTCGTCGGTTGTGACGGGTCGAGTCGTCGGTTGTGACGGGTCGAGTCGCGGGTTGTGGCGGCCCTACCCGGTGAGAACTGCGGCGAGCGTGGCGCCGAGCTCGTACGCCGACTCCGCGTGGGCGTCCGTCACGTCGCCGAGCACGTCCAGGACGTCGTACGCCTCCCGCCAGCCGAGCGCCTGGACGATCGACCGGACCGACCGGATCGCGCCGGTGGTGTCGTAGCGGCCGTGCACGTAGAGCGCGTACGGCCGCTTGGCGGTCGCGGCGCCGCTCGTGCCGTCGGCCGCCCCTGACGGGTCGAGCGCGCCACCGACCTGCAGGAACGTCGAGTCGAAGAAATGCTTGAGCGCTCCGGACATGTAGCCGAAGTTGGCGCTCGTCCCGAGCACGTAGCCGTCGGCGCCGAGCACGTCCTCCGCGGTGGCCTCCAACGCCGGGCGTACGACGACCGCGACCCCCTCACCGGCCGCCTGGACCTCGGGGTCGTGGGCGCCGGCGACGACCGCCTCGGTGAGCCGTTGCAGCGAGCGCGTGGGGGAGTGGTGGACCACCAGCAGCCGGGGCATCGGCGCCGCCCTCCGGTCGCTCAGTCGGCCGTCAGCCGGCGGCCGTTGACGTCCGCAGGGGTGAGCCGGACCCACAGCGGACGAGCGCCGCCGGGCCAGGTGCGCTGCGTGCGGACGTGCTCCGGCACCTGGTCCTCGTGGTAGCAGATCTCGGCGCGGCCCTTGAACTGCACCGACCAGCCGAGGTGGGTGTCCGGGTCGAGGTCGTCGATGAGGAGTGCGATGGCGCTCTCGTCGACCTGCTCGGCCATCGCGGAGTGGGCGCCGGTGCGGATCCAGACCGCGCCGTCGCTGATGACGTGGTTGACCGGGATCACCACGGGGCCGGTCGGGCCGTTCCAGCCGATCCGGGACAGGCGGGACGTCGCCGCCAGCTTCCAGGACTCCTCGACCGTCAGCTCCTCCAGATGGGCCACGACCCGCTCCTTCCTCGGTGGATCCTGCGTTGCGTCGTCGCCAGTCTGTCAGCCCCGGCCACAGCCGTGCGAGCCAGTCCTCCTGAGACGCGGGACGCCGATGACGTCGAGGCTCTGTTATCGTGACTGGCGTCATGATGCGCAGCCTCCTCCTTAGCTGCCGCAGCGGGGCCCCAGGAATCAGGCACTGAAGGCCGGACCCCCTCGCTGCGGAGTTCTTGGCGTCCCCGGCCTCCCACTCTCCCCAGCAGCGAGGCAGACATGACGAACCTGAGCAACACCAGCAACCAGCAGAAGCCTTCGGGCATGCCCTTCGAGCGCTATCGCGCCTTCGTCCCCGTCGACGTCCCGGACCGGACCTGGCCGACGAAGAAGATCACCCACGCGCCGCGCTGGCTCTCCACCGACCTGCGTGACGGCAACCAGGCGCTGATCGACCCGATGACGCCGGCCCGCAAGCTCCTGATGTTCGAGCTGCTGGTGAAGATGGGCTACAAGGAGATCGAGGTCGGCTTCCCGAGCGCCAGCCAAACCGACTTCGACTTCGTCCGCACGCTGATCGAGGAGGACCGGATCCCGGACGACGTCCAGATCTCGGTCCTGACCCAGGCGCGCGAGGACCTCATCGAGCGCACGGCCGAGTCGCTGGCCGGCGCGCCGCGGGCGACGATCCACCTCTACAACGCCACCGCCGAGCTCTTCCGCCGGGTGGTCTTCAAGGTCACCCCCGAGGAGTGCATCGGGATCGCCGTCAACGGCACCCAGATGGTGATGAAGTACGCCGAGAAGCACCTCGGTCCGATCGTCGGGACCGAGGACTTCGGCTATCAGTACAGCCCCGAGATCTTCACCCAGACCGACACCGACTTCGCCCTCGAGGTCTGCGAGCGCGTCTCCGACGTGTGGCAGCCCGAGGCCGGCCGCGAGATCATCCTCAACCTGCCGGCGACCGTCGAGATGTCGACGCCCAACACCTACGCCGACCAGATCGAGTACTTCTCCCGCGGCCTCACGCGTCGCGAGCACAGCGCCATCTCCTTGCATCCCCACAACGACCGCGGCACCGCGGTGGCCGCGACCGAGCTGGCCCTGATGGCCGGCGCCGACCGCGTCGAGGGCTGTCTCTTCGGCCACGGCGAGCGCACCGGCAACGTCGACCTGGTGACCCTGGGGATGAACCTCTTCAGCCAGGGCATCGACCCGATGATCTCCTTCGACGACATCGACGAGATCCGTCGCACCGTCGAGTACGCCACGAACCTGCCGGTCCACCCGCGCCACCCCTACGCGGGCGACCTGGTCTACACCGCCTTCTCGGGCTCCCACCAGGACGCCATCAAGAAGGGGCTGGAGGACCTCGACCGGATCGCTGCGGAGCAGGGCAAGCCCGTCTCCGAGATCCCGTGGGAGGCGCCCTACCTGCCGATCGACCCGCACGACGTCGGCCGCACCTACGAGGCCGTCATCCGGGTCAACAGCCAGTCCGGCAAGGGCGGTGTCGCCTACGTCCTCAAGTCCGAGCACAACCTCGACCTGCCGCGTCGCGCCCAGATCGAGTTCAGCCGGGTCATCCAGCAGCACACCGACGCCGAGGGCGGCGAGGTCAGCCCGGAGGAGATCTGGCAGATCTTCCGTGCCGAGTACCTCGACAAGGACGCGCCGCTGAAGCTCAACTCGGTCCACACCTCCGCCGCGGCCGGCGAGAAGGACGCTCTCACCGTCAACGTCTACGTCGACGGTGAGGCCACCGCGCTGCAGGGCTCGGGCAACGGCCCGCTCTCCGCGTTCGTCGAGGCGATCAACGAGCTGCCGAAGGCGCAGGAGCAGGGCTGGGACGTCCGCGTCCTCGACTACGCGGAGCACGCGCTCAGCGCCGGGGGCGACGCGCTCGCGGCGGCATACGTCGAGTGCTCGGTGGGCGACCAGATCTTCTGGGGTGTCGGGATCGACGCCAACATCGTCACCGCGTCGCTCAAGGCCGTGATCTCGGCCGTCAACCGGGCGGGGTAGCGCGCGTTGTGAGTGCCAGCGCGGCCTCCGCGCCGCGCTGGCACTCACAACCCGGTCAGCAGCCCGAGGCGAAGACGTAGCAACGCAGCTTCGGCTCCGCCGCGACCTCGGGTGCGCCGACGGCGTTGACCAGCGGAAGAGGCAGGGTCGCGACGCCCGGGACGGCGCGCAGCACCTGCAGGTAGGTGTTGGCGGAGGCCGGGTCGACGTACGGCATCGTCGGCTGGGCGCAGACGGAGGAGTTGACGCGCGCCGGTTTCGCGGGGCCTCGGTGGGTGAGCGCGTCCATGACGAGCGCGTAGGTGACCGCGTCGGTGGTGCCGACCAGGAGGTGCTCGCTGGTGTCGGCCGGACAGACGTCCTGGACCGCGACGTTGGTGATCGCGCCTTTTCCGGTGTGCAGCGCTGAGGATGAGGACGCGGCGGAGTAGTTGGGCGTCACGACCTCGTCGTTGTGGGTGTAGACCACCGTGTAGCTGATCTGGGCGAAGGTCTCCGCCCGGCTGTTGAGCGCCGCGATGAACCGCGCATCCGCCTGCTGCTGCCACACCGCCGGTGTGCAGGTCGTGAGCCCGGGACGGCAGACCGGCAGGGCCGTGCTGCCGTGGTTGGAGGGCGCCATCCCGATGACGTCGTCGACCATGGCGCGGGTGTCCGGCCAGAAGCGCAGCACCCACCGCATGCTCATGCCGCCCTGACTATGGCCGAGCACGGCGATCTTGCGGCCGGCTCGCTGATGCAGTGTGCGGATGCCGAAGGTGAGGTACTCCGCGGCGGTCTGGATGTCGCCCTCGGTGGCGTAGGGCATCGTGACCGCGCACCAGGCGCGTCCCTGCGCGGTGAAGGCGGGCTCGTAGGTCCAGGAGTAGTTCTGCTCCGGGGTCACGCTGGTCGCCGGATTGAGCAGCACCGGCTCGGGGCCCTTGGTCGGGTCGCCGTGACAGGTCAGGGCCGCACGGAGCTTCGCGGTCGGGACGGTCAGGCGCGGGCCAGGCCGGTCGAGAGGTGCGTACGACGCCCCGCCGGTCGCCGCGCTCGCTGACGGCACTGGTGCTCCGCCGACCACGAGCCCGGCGGCGAGCAGGAGCGCGAACACGACCGATCGGAACGCAGGACGTCTCATGGTGTGGCCAACGCCACAGGCGGGGCGTGGGTTACGCCGCGGGGCGTCGCGACTCAGGACGTCGACGCGCGCCAGCACACCGCGGTGCGATCGCCGTACCTCCACGTGCCGGCGCCCGGCCAGGTGAAGTAGACGGCGCCGGCCGGGCAGGCCTTCTCGGCCTGGGCCGTCAGGTCGGCGTTGGTTGGTGGCGTCGGACCGCCGGTCGCCGTCCACGTGGCGAAGGCACGGTAGGCGTGCGGCTCGTCGCAGGTCGTCCGCTCGTGGGCCGAGGTCATGCAGCCGGCGAGCTTGTCCGGCAGCGGAGCCGGCAGCAGGATCTCGCCCAGCGGCAGCGGTCGGAGCGACGGCCCGGCCGCGACGAGGGCGAGGTCGCAGCGGAACCAGCGCGCCCCGGCGGCCCACTGCTGGTCGCTCGGCTGGAAGAAGATCGTGGTGTACGCCGTCAGCTTCGCCTTCGCCTCGGTGACGCCGAGCGTCTTCGCGACCCGCGTCACGCACTCATGGCTGGCGTAGTCGTTGTCAGGCGTGTCGCCCCGGTAGCGACCGACGTAGAACGTGTAGGCCTTGTGCGGTGCATCGCAGCTGACGACGGGGGAGTCGTCGCTCAGCGCGGCGATCACGCTGTCCGGCACGTTGCGGCACTCACCCGGGTGCGGCGCGTCCGGCCCGAGCGTCGGGTCGGCGGACGGGGAGGTGCCGGTCGCGGCACCGGCGCGCGTCGAGGCGGACGGAGCGTCGGAGCCGCCGCCGGTCAAGAGAAGGGCGGCGAGACCACCGGCCACGAGCACCAGCACGGCCGCCGCGACGAGGATCGGCCAGAGGAGACGCCGAGGGCGCGAGGCGGGAGCGCCGGGCTGCGTCGGCGGCTTCGGACCGGACGGTGCGGGCCACGGGTGGCCGGTCTGCGGGCCGGACGGCGGCGTGAAGGCCGGCGGGGCGAACGCCGGCGGGGCGAACGCCGGCGGCGTCAGCGCTGGCGGAGTGAAGGCCGGCGGGCCAGCGGGAGGTGCGACGGTCGGCGTCGGTGGCGCCGCGGGGGAGGCTGACGGAGGGGCGCCGTACGGCACGACGACGTACGGCGTGCCGTCGGGCGCCTGGCCGACCTGGAGCACCGGGCCGGCGGCGTACGCCTGGCGCCGGAAGTCGTCCCGGGCGTCGGGGTCCGAGGCGCGTGCCTCGCTCACGGTGCGGACGACGACGTACTGACCGGTCGTGGTGTCGACGTAGAGGGCGCTGACCGTGGCGGCGTCGGCGGTGAGCGGGCGGGCGAAGGTGAGGCGGCCGAGCGTCTGGGGGAGCGGCATGGCGGCAGCCTCCCCACCTCCCGCGGCCGCGAAACGCCCCGCTCAGACCTCGTCGCGGATGGCCTGGCGCAGCTGGGTCGCGGAGTTGCGGATGACGTCGCTGATCAGCTCGGTGGTCCGCGGGTCGTCGAGCGCGCCGTCGACGATGCGCAGCACCGTGTCGGCGACGAGCTTGACGATGTCGTCATGGAAGGGGAGGTACTTCAGCTTTCCCGTCGTCTGGTCCTCCCGGAGAAGCTCGAGCACCATCGACTCCAGCTCCGCGTGGTTCTCATCGAGCGCGCTGCGAACGTTGGCGGCATACGTGCCGGTCTTGATGACGTCGATCACCTCGTCGAGCACGGCCACCGTGATCGGCCGCTTGATCGCCTCGACGATCGGCGCCGAGAAGTGGTGGACGAGCCAGATGGTGATGAAGTCGCCGTAGAGGTCGTCGCACGTGTCGATCGCCCGCGCCAACCTGGCGAGCCCCACCACCACGAGCGGGAACGTATGGTCGCCCGCCCAGGGCGTGATCAGCGGCACGATCGCGACCAGCTCCCACCAGGCCGTGCCCCAGAACGCCCGATCGCCGCGGGTCCTGGCCAGCCGCCACAGCCACTGCAGCGCGAAGAGCGCGGAGATCGCGACGTCGACACCGACGACCCGGTCGTGCCAGGGCTGAGCCGGAGGCCAGCACAGCACCCACACGAGCGCGGCGAGCGAGAGGAGCGAGGCGAGGGCGAGCAGCCACGCGAGGAACCCCGGCCGGCGGTGTGCGGCGGCGCGGTGGTGGAGCTGTGCCTTCGGCGGCACCGCCCGGAAGATCGCGTCCGAGGGCAGGGCGTGCGGCAGCTGCGGGCGCCCCGTGGTGGCGGGGCCTCCGGGCGGCGCCGTACGGGTCGGAGTGGCGGGCGACTCGGCAGCGGTCATGCGCGGCACAATAGACGGGTGCCTCTCTACCGCGACGAGGCGATCGTGCTGCGCACCCACAAGCTGGGGGAAGCAGATCGCATCATCACCCTGCTGACCCGCCACCACGGCCGGGTGCACGCGGTGGCCAAGGGCGTCCGGCGTACGACGTCGAAGTTCGGCTCCCGGCTGGAGCCGTTCACCCACGTGGACCTCCAGCTCGCCGAGGGGCGCAATCTCGACACGATCACCCAGGCCGAGACGCTGACGCTGTTCCACAGCGGGATCGGGCTCGACTACGACCGCTACACGGCCGGCACCTGCATGCTCGAGACCGCGGACCGGCTGGTGGCCGAGGAGCGCGAGCCGTCCGTGCAGCAGTACCTCCTCCTCGTCGGCGGGCTGCGGGTGCTCGCGCAGGGGGAGCGGGCGCCGCGACACGTGCTCGACTCCTACCTGCTCCGTTCGCTCTCGGTGGCCGGCTATGCGCCGAGCTTCGAGCACTGCGCGCGCTGTGGCGTGCTGCCGAGCCCCGGAGGGAGCCCGCACCACTGGTTCAACCCGTCGATGGGCGGGATCCTCTGCGCGACCTGTCGCGTGCCGGGGTCCGCGTCGCCGGCCGCGGAGACGGTCGCCCTCCTCGGGGCGCTGCTCGCCGGTGACTGGGACGCGGTCGCGCTGGCCGAGGACCGCACCAGCCGTGAGGCGAGCGGTCTGGTGGCGGCGTACCTCGCCTGGCATCTCGGCGTCGAGGGTCACGGCCGCGGCCTGCGCTCGCTGGAGTACGTCGAGAAGTGAGCCGTCCCCACCGCTAGGCTCAGCCGCTGTGAAGAGGCAGTTCCGTACGCCGTCGCCCCACCCGTCCGGCGCGACCCCGCCGCCGGTGCCGAAGGACCTCGTCCCGAAGCACGTCGCGATCATCATGGACGGGAACGGCCGGTGGGCCAAGGAGCGCGGGCTGCCGCGCACGAAGGGCCACGAGGAGGGCGAGAGCAGCCTCTTCGACGTCGTCGAGGGCGCGATCGAGATCGGGGTGAAGGCGATCAGCGCCTACGCCTTCTCGACGGAGAACTGGACGCGGAGCCCCGACGAGGTGCGGTTCCTGATGGGCTTCAACCGCGACGTCATCCGGCGCCGCCGCGACGAGATGAACGAGCTCGGCGTGCGTGTCCGCTGGGCCGGCCGCACCCCGCGGTTGTGGAAGTCGGTCATCAAGGAGCTCCAGGTCGCCGAGGAGCTCACCCGCGACAACGACGTCTGCACGCTGACGATGTGTGTCAACTACGGCGGTCGCGCGGAGCTGGCCGACGCGGCGCGCCGGATCGCGCAGGACGCCGCGGCCGGACGGATCAACCCGGACAAGGTCGACGAGAAGACGTTCGCGCGCTATCTCTACGTGCCCGAGCTGCCCGACGCCGACCTGATCTGGCGCACCAGCGGTGAGCAGCGGCTCTCCAACTACATGCTCTGGCAGGCGGCCTACAGCGAGTTCGTCTTCACCGACGTCCTGTGGCCCGACGTCGACCGGCGCCATCTCTGGGCGGCCATCGAGACCTACGCACGGCGCGATCGGCGGTACGGCGGCGCCCTGCCCAACCGGGTCTGACGCGGGTACGACGGCGTGTCAGTCCGGCCGGGCGGGCCGCACCGCCCGGGGTGGACGCGGCGCGCGCGGGGGTCGCGGGGGACGAGGCGGCCCCTCGAGCAGCGCTCCCGAGACCAGCGCCGGCGGGCGCGCGGGCCCGACGGGCCGCAGGATCGGAGCACCCGTGAACGCGTCGCGCAGGGTCCGGCGATAGCGGTTCGCCGTGAGTCCGGGATGGATCATCGTCGTTCCGATGCAGTACTTGCTGACCCGCCGCGGCCGGGCCCCGAGCTGCCACAGCACCCGGTCGACGTAGCCGTTGCCCCGGGCGCTCTTGGTCTCGACGAGCACGAGGTCGTCGTGCATCGCGCCGACGACGCGGTCGCCGCGGAGCATCCGCAGGTCGAGGTCGAGCGTGGTGCGCTCGGCCGCGCCGTCGGTGGTGATGGTGAGGCGGCGGTAGCGGTTGCGCAGCTGGGGCAGGAGAGCCGGGCCCGGCTCGAGACCGTAGTGCTCGAGCAGCGTCTGGCGCGCGAAGGTCAGGGCGGAGTCGTCGAGGACGTCGGGAGGGGCGGCGTGCTCGATCCGGCGCTTCACCGTCTGCCCACGACCGTCCTGCATCTTGACCTCGAAGACTCGGAGGTCCGAGCCGAGATAGACCCGGGTGCGGAGCTTGTACTGCCGGCGGCGCCGCTGCACGTGGTCACGGTAGGAGCGCAGGTCCCGGGTGTCGAAGTATTGCGTGTCGTAGTCCTGGGCGGGCTCCCCGTCGACGTGCAGCAGCCGGCAACGCGACGCGACCTGCTCGAGCAGGCGGGTGAGCTGAGGCCGGGTCAGCACGTACTTCGAGTCGACGCGGACCTGCAGCGAGACCGCCTCCAGCTCCGGGAGGGTGACCGGTCGCAGCAGCCGGCGGGCGACGACCTCGGGACGAGCACCGGGCGCGTACGCCGGACCGGCGGGCCTCACGGCGTACCCCTCGGGCCGCGCGGCGCTGCCGAAGCGGCCGGGCGGTGCCGGTAGCGGACGTCCACGAGCATCGTCTCGGCGACGTAGTCGGTGTGCAGCACGCTCGCCGAGGTGACGGTGACGTGCAGACGCTCCTCGAGGTCGGCGCGGAGGAGGGCCGGGTCCGCGTGGACGCGGTCGAGCGTGACCTGCTGGTGCCCGGTGGCGCGGCTCAGACGGGGGTGGTCGGCGGCATAGACGGCGACCAGCGCGACGGCGGTCAGCAGGGCTGCGAAGCCCTCGTTGCGCCAGTCGAGGAACCGCCCGCCGACCTCGAGGGCGTTGACGACTCCGACGACGATCGCGACGAACAGGTAGCCGAGCTCGATGGTCGAGAAGGTCTCGCTGCGCAAGGTGATGATCGAGAGGAGCGCGAACAGGCCGAACCCGACGCCGACGTCCGTGCTGCGCACGTCGATGGTCGCCAGCACGACGAAGAGCGCGACGTTGAAGCACACCATGGCCGTCATCAGGTCACGACGGGCGTGCCGAGGCAGGTAGATGCCGACCGCGAGGATGACGACCGCGACGGCGTCGACGGCGAGGTGCACGCCGAAGTCGGCGAAGTTGCTGCCGGAGACGCTGGCGCCGGCGACGGGCGTCATCGGGTCAGCGGCCCGAGCACGGACCGGTGGGAGCGTGGACGAGTGGATGCGAGGCCGAGGCGTTCCATCAGGTCACCTTAGGCAGGGCGTCCGAGCGCGGCCATGTCCCGCGTGCGCGACCGCTCTCGACGAGGCTCCGCGGATGTTGCCGTCAGCGACAGGCAGGGCAGGTCCCGAAGATCTCCAGGGTGTGGGAGACGTCGGCGAAGCCGTGCTGCTCGGCGATCGACCGGGTCCAGCGCTCGACGGCCGGGCCCTCCACCTCGACGGTCCGGCCGCAGGAGCGGCACACGAGGTGGTGATGATGCGTGTCGGAGCAGCGGCGATAGATCGCCTCACCGTCCTCGGTGCGCATCATGTCGATCTCGCCGGCCTCGGCGAGCCGCTGGAGGGTGCGGTAGACGGTGGCGAGACCCACGGTCTCGCCCCGCTGGCCGAGCAGCTCGTGGATCTCCTGCGCGGAGTGGAACCCGTCGGCGGAATCGAGCGTCTCCACGACGGCGAGCCGCTGCTTGGTCGGGCGCAGACCCGACGACCCGGGTGCCGAGGATTCAGACATCGGTCGCACCTCCCGTGGGGAGAGCAGCCGCCCGACGGCGGCGCAGCCAGGCACCGGTCGGCCAGGCCAGGATGAAGCAGGCGAGGGCGAGGAGCACGATCGTGGGGCCGGGCGCGACGGTGGCGTGGTAGGAGGCGAAGGTGGAGATCACCAGACCCCCGAGCGAGGCCACGAAGCCGAGGACCATCGAGGCCGCGAGGGTGGTGCGGAAGGTGCGGGTGACCTGCTGCGACGTCGCGACCGGGATCACCATCAGCGCCGAGACCAGCAGCAGGCCGACGGTCCGCATGGCCACCGTCACGCTGACCGCGGCGAGGACGGCGACGAGCAGGTTGTAGACCCGCACCGGCAGGCCGGCCACCTGGGCGAACTCCTGGTCCTGCGCGACGGCGAAGAGCTGCGGTGCCAGACCGACGCCGACGACCAGCACGACCGCCGCCAGCACCATCGTCACGATCACGTCGCCGGCGGAGATCGTCGTGATGGAGCCGAAGAGGTACTCCTGCAGCGTCGTCGCGGACTTCCCGCCGATCCCGGAGAGGAGTACGCCGCCGGCCAGGCCGCCGTAGAACAGCAGTGCCAGCGCGACGTCCCCGCCGGCATGGCCACGCTCGCGGATCAGCTCGATGACGACGGAGCCGAGGATCGCGACGACGACCGCGGTCCACGTCGGAGACGTGTGGGTCACGAGGCCGAGGGCGACGCCGGTGACCGCGACGTGGCCGATGCCGTCGCCCATCAGCGCGAGTCGGCGCTGGACGAGGTAGGTGCCGACGGCGGGCGCTGCCAGACCGGTGAAGACCGCGGCGAGCAGCGCACGCTGCATGAACGGCAGCGAGAAGAGGTCCCACGCGGTCATGGTCACGAACCTTCCTGGGAGCGCTCGAGCGGCGCGTCGACCTGGGGCACGGGGCCGTGGTCGTGATGCACCGGCTCGTCGTGGTGGTGATGGCTGTGGGACTCGCCGAAGAACACCGGGCCGTGGACCTCGTGGTCGGCGAGCGGCACCCCGTCGTACACCTTCTCGCCGTCGCGCATGACGACCGTGCGGTCGACGAGCGGCGCGAGCGGCCCGAGCTCATGTGCGACGAGCACGATCGTCGCGCCGCGGTCCTTGAGGCGGTGGAGCGCGTCGGCGAGCGCCTGCTGGTTGGGCAGGTCCACGCCGGCGGTCGGCTCGTCGAGGAAGAACAGCTCCGGCTCGCCCGCCAGCGCGCGGGCGATGAGCGTCCGCTGCTGCTGGCCCCCCGAGAGGGTGGTGACGCCGTCCTGCTTGCGATGAGCGAGCCCGACGGTCTCGAGCGCGTCGTCGATGGCGGCGCGGTCGGCGTGGGAGAGGCGGCGCAGCAGCCGCCGCCGGGTCAGCCGTCCCGAGGCCACGACCTCCCAGACGCTTGCGGGGATGCCCGAAGCGGCGCTGGCCCGCTGCGGCACGAAGCCCACCCGGTGCCAGTCGCGGAACGAGGCGTACGGCGTTCCGAAGAGCCGCAGCGCGCCGGCGGAGAGCGGGTTCAGGCCGGTGAGGGCGCGGACGAGCGTGGACTTGCCCGAGCCGTTCGGCCCCATCAGCGCGAGGAACTCACCGGGGTGCACCTCGAGCGAGACGTCGCGGAGGATGTCGCGCCCGGCGATCGTCACCCGGCCGCGGCTGAGCTCGACGGGATCGTCGAGCGGGGCGGCGGTCACTGGCATCCGTTGGCCTTCGTGAGGGCGGCGAGGTTGTCGCGCATGAGCGAAAGATAGTCGTCGTCCGTGGTCGCGTCGGTCAGCCCTTCGATGGGGTCGAGCACCGCGGTCGTCACCCCGGCATCGTCGGCGAGGGTCTTGGAGAGCGAGGCCGGGACCAGTCGCTCGCCGAAGACCGTCGTGATGCCGTCCTTCTTGATCAGCTGTTGGAGCCGCCCGAGATCGGCCGGGGTGGGCTCGGCGTCGGGGGAGAGGCCTGCGATCGGCTCGACGTCGATGCCGTAGCGCCACAGGTAGCCGAACGCGTTGTGGCTCACCACGATGACGTCGCGCTGGCAGTGGGCCAGGCCGGCGGCGTACTCATGGTCGAGCTTCTCCAGCTTGGTGCGGAGCGCCTCCGCGTTGGCGTGGTACGCCGTGGCGTGCGGCGCGTCGATCTTCGCGAGCGCCTCGGCGACCGCGTCGCCGACCTTGGCCAGCTTGAGCGGGTCCTGCCAGAAGTGCGGATCGAGGTCGCCGAGGTCCTTCGCCGACTCCTCGGCCTCCTCGTCCTGGGTCTGGCCGGGGTGGTGCGTGACGTCGTCGTGGCCGCCGTGGTCGAGCGGTTCGAGACCGGCCACGGGGCCGACGTCGAGCGCCGTCCCGCCGGCGGTCTGCTTCACGGCCTGGTCGACCGCGGCCTGCAGCCCCTTCTCGTAGACGACGAGGTCGGCCGCGGCCACGTCGCCGGTCTCCTTGGGCGAGAGCTCGAGGTCGTGCGGCTCCTGTCCCGGCTGGGTGAGGTCCTCGACCTGGACGCGGTCGCCGGCGACCTGCTGCGCCACCCACTGCAGCGGGTAGAGCCCGGCGACCACCGTGAGCCGGCCGTCGTCGGTCGCCGAGCTGTCGGAGAAGGCACCGCAGCCGGTGAGCGCGGAGAGGGCGGTCGTGGCGGTCGCGGCAACGACGAGCTGTCTGAGCATGAGAATCATTCTCAGCAGCATGAGAATGATTGTCAACTGCTCGCCCGCCAGGCGGAAGCGGCGGCCCGCCGGCCGTCGTACGGGGTCGGAGGCGTCCGGATGCGAAAAGGCGTCGACCGCCTCGATAGGCTGGCCCGGACACTCCGAACCTTCCCGAGAAGAGAGCGTTCCCCGTGGCAAAGCCGCCCGCATCGACCATCGACCTCGTCGTCTCCCTCGCCAAGCGGCGCGGCTTCGTCTACCCGAGCGGCGAGATCTACGGAGGCACGCGTAGCGCGTGGGACTACGGCCCGCTCGGTGTGGAGCTCAAGGAGAACATCAAGCGCCAGTGGTGGCGCGCGATGGTGCAGAGCCGCGACGACGTCGTCGGTCTCGACTCGGCGGTCATCCTGCCGCGCCAGGTCTGGGAGGCCTCCGGCCACGTCGAGACCTTCACCGACCCGCTGACCGAGTGCCAGTCGTGCCACAAGCGGTTCCGCGCCGACCACCTCCAGGAGGCGTTCGCCGAGAAGGAGGCGAAGAAGGGCCACGACGTCGACCCCGACGACGTGCCCATGGCCGAGGTCGCCTGCCCCAACTGCGGCACGCGGGGCGCCTGGACCGAGCCGCGGCAGTTCTCGGGCCTGCTCAAGACCTACCTCGGCGTGATCGAGGACGAGTCCGGCCTGCACTACCTGCGTCCCGAGACCGCGCAGGGGATCTTCGTCAACTTCGCCAACGTCGTGACGAGCCAGCGGATGAAGCCCCCGTTCGGCATCGCGCAGATCGGCAAGAGCTTCCGCAACGAGATCACGCCCGGCAACTTCATCTTCCGCACGCGCGAGTTCGAGCAGATGGAGATGGAGTTCTTCGTCAAGCCCGGCGAGGACGCCGAGTGGCACCAGTACTGGATCGACGAGCGCACCCGGTGGTACGTCGACCTCGGCATCAACCCCGACAACCTGCGCCACTTCGAGCACCCGAAGGAGAAGCTCTCCCACTACTCGACGCGCACCGTCGACATCGAGTACCGCTTCAAGTTCGCGGGCTCGGAGTGGGGCGAGCTCGAGGGCATCGCCAACCGCACCGACTTCGACCTCTCGACCCACGCCAAGCACTCCGGCCAGGACCTCAGCTACTTCGACCAGGCCAACAACGAGCGCTACACGCCGTTCGTCATCGAGCCCGCGGCCGGCCTGTCGCGCAGCCTGATGACGTTCCTGGTCGACGCCTACACCGAGGACGAGGCGCCGAACACCAAGGGCGGCGTCGACAAGCGCGTCGTGCTCCGTCTCGACCCGCGTCTGGCCCCGGTCAAGGTCGCCGTGCTGCCGCTGAGCCGCAACGCCGACCTGAGCCCCAAGGCGCGGGCGCTCGCCGCGGAGCTCCGGCAGAACTGGACCGTCGACTTCGACGACTCCGGCGCGATCGGCCGTCGCTACCGTCGCCAGGACGAGATCGGGACGCCGTACTGCGTGACCGTCGACTTCGACACCCTCGAGGACGACGCCGTCACGGTCCGGGAGCGCGACACGATGGCCCAGGAGCGCATCCCGCTCGCCGGCATCAGCGCCTACTTCGCGGAGCGTCTGCTCGGCTGCTGAGCCGCGCGGAAGGCATGATGTGCGCATGCGTCACCCGGTCGTTCTCCTCGCTGCTGCCCTGCTGAGCGGCAGCCTCCTCGCCGGCTGCGGCTCCTCGTCCGACAGCGGTGCCCCATCGTCGTCCTCGCCGGCCTCCCCGTCGGCGAGTACGACGTCGGCGACCGCCTCCGCGACGAGCCTCCCGCTCACCCCGGAAGGCACCAAGCTCACCGTCGGCAGCCCGGCGACGGTCTCGTGGAGCCCCAAGCAGAAGGTGACCGGAACGCTGCGCATCAGGGTGACGCAGCTGCAGCGGACGACCTACCAGCAGACCTTCAGCGGGTGGAAGCTGGACCCGCAGACCACCTCACGGGCGCCGTACTTCATCCGGGCGACCGTGACCAACGTCGGCGACACGCCGCTGGGTGGCTACCCCGTGCCGCTCTACGGCCTCGACGACGCGGACAACCTCGTCGAGGCCTCGACGTTCGCCAGCTCGTTCCAGCCGTGCCAGCCCGGCGTGCTGCCGAAGCGGTTCCCGAAGGGCGCGTCGGCGTCGGTCTGCCTCGTCGTGCTCGTGCCCGACAAGGGCAAGCTCGTCGGGGTGAGCTACCGGCCGACCGACAAGCTGCAGCCGATCACCTGGACCGGGCCGGTGAAGCCCTACACCGAGCCGAAGACGCCGAAGAAGCCCGGCAAGGGAGCCAAGGGCGGGGCGAAGGCCGGCGGCTCGAAGGGCTGACCGGCGGGATTCGGCCGCGGCGGGCCGGTCGCGGACAATGGGGGCATGCCTCTTGCCTCCTCCCTCACCCTCGGCGGCCTCACCGTCGAGACGCCGGTGGTGCTCGCGCCGATGGCAGGGATCACCAACGCGGCCTACCGCCGGCTCTGCGCCGAGCAGGGCGCGGGCCTCTACGTCTGCGAGATGATCACGTCGCGCGGCCTGGTGGAGGGCGACGAGCACACGAAGGACATGCTCGTCTTCGACGAGGCCGAGACGGTGCGGTCGGTGCAGCTCTACGGCACTGATCCCGTCTACGTCGGCAAGGCCGCCGAGATCCTCTGCGCGGAGTACGGCGTGGCCCACATCGACCTCAACTTCGGCTGTCCGGTCCCGAAGGTGACCCGCAAGGGCGGGGGCGGCGCCCTGCCGTGGAAGCGCGGTCTGCTCGCCGAGATCCTCGAGCACGCCGTCAAGGCCGCGGCGCCGTACGACGTGCCCGTCACGATGAAGACCCGCAAGGGCATCGACGACGACCACCTCACCTACCTCGACGCCGGCCGCATCGCGCAGGAGTCGGGGGCCGCTGCGATCGCCCTCCACGGGCGCACCGTCTCGCAGGCCTACTCCGGCGTCGCCGACTGGGACGCCATCGCCGAGCTGGTCGCGTCGGTCGACATCCCCGTGCTCGGCAACGGCGACGTCTGGGAGGCCGCAGACGCGGTCCGCATGGTCGAGCAGACCGGAGCCGCCGGAGTCGTCGTCGGGCGCGGCTGTCTCGGCCGGCCGTGGCTCTTCCGCGACCTCGCCGACGCCTTCGCAGGCCGCGCGACGCAGGCGCTCCCGACGCTCGGTGAGGTGCGGACGACGATGCGCCGCCACGCCGAGCTGCTCTGCCAGCACATGGGGGAGGAGCGCGGATGCAAGGAGATCCGCAAGCACATCAGCTGGTATCTCAAGGGTTTCCGCGCCGGTGGTGAGCTGCGTCGCTCGCTCGCGCTGGTCGACAGTCTCGCGGCGCTCGACCGGCTGCTCGAGCAGCTCGACCCCGGCGAGCCGTTCCCCGTGTCGGAGCTCGGTGCGCCGCGCGGTCGACAGGGCTCGCCCCGCCACAGGGTCGCGCTCCCCGAGGGCTGGCTGGAGGACGCCGACGGTCGCGGGTGCGGCATCACCGAGGATGCCTCCGAGGCGTCGGGCGGCTGAGCCCGGGCCGGGCCGGCCGCGTTAGCAGAATCACGCCGAATCCGTGGCGGAATCGCTGAAATCGCGGTCCGTGAGCGCCGGATTCGCCGGGAGTGATTGGGATACCCCCCAGGGATTGTGTTGTACTCGACCGACGTGCCCGGCCACTCGCCTCCTTGGACCGACGGGGGTGGCAGGGCACAGCCCCTGTCTCCGACGCAAAGGATCAGCGCTGTGGCTCTCTCTCGCCACAAGCGGGACACCGATGCCCGCCGCAAGCTCCCGGCCACGCTCGTGGCCGGCGCCGTCGCCTTCTTCGCGACCGGTGCTGCCGTTCTCGTCGGGGTGGGCCTGCAGAGTCCCTCCTCGTCGCTCGTCGCGGACGACGCGTCCGCGAGCCCCTCGACCGCACCGAGCACGGCACCCGGGTCGGCAACCGTCGCCGATCGTGAGCACGCTCAGCTCTCGCGGTCGATGAACCGCCAGGAGCTCGCCCGCGAGGCCGCGCAGGCCAAGGCCGCGCGAGCCCGCAAGGCGCAGGCGCGCGAGGACGCGCTGGCGCGGGCCGCCGCCGAGCACACGGTGCCGCGCTGGACGACCACGGACCTCAACCTGTGGACGGAGCCGGGCAAGGATGCGAAGCAGCTCGACGTCCTGGCCGAGGGGAAGAAGGTCGCGTTCGCCGGGCGCACGGTGTCCGGTCGGGACGAGATCGTCCTCGGCGGTGCGATCCGGTGGGTCACGACGGGCTACCTCAGCAAGGACAAGCCGGTCGTCACCGGCGCCGCGGCGGGCCTCTCGGACGCGCCCTGCCCCGACTCCTCGGTGGAGAACGGCCTGACCGCCGAAGCCGTCCACGTCTATCGCTCGGTGTGCCACGCGTTCCCAATGATCACGTCGTACGGCGGCTGGGACGCCCACGGGGAGCACAGCTCCGGCAAGGCGATCGACATCATGACCACCGACAAGGCGGTCGGCGACGAGATCGCCGACTACCTCCAGGCGCACGCCGCCGAGCTCGACCTCTACGACGTCATCTGGTGGGACCGGATCTGGACACCGGTGCGGGCCTCGGAGGGCTGGCGCGCGTACGGCGACCACGGCTCCGCCACCGCGAACCATATGGACCACGTCCACGTCTCCACCAACAACTGAGCGCCCCGACGGAGGGTCTGGACGCACAGTCCGCCGGGACTGAGCACCCACTAGGGTGCGAGGCGATGGACGAGCTGTACGACGCGCACGACCGCGCGCGCCTGGTCGAGGAGCCGCCGAAGCGGGTGGTGGCACCGGAGCGCACGCCGTTCGAGCGCGACCGCGCGCGCGTCGTCCACGCGGCCTCGTCGCGCCGGCTGGCCGCGAAGACCCAGGTGGTCGGACCCCAGTCGGACGACTTCGTCCGCAACCGGCTGACCCACAGCCTCGAGGTGGCCCAGGTCGCCCGGGACCTGTCGCGTGCGATGGGGTCGCAGCCCGACATCGCGGAGACGGCGGCGCTCGCGCACGACCTCGGCCACCCGCCGTTCGGTCACAACGGTGAGGCCGTCCTGGCCGACCTGAGTGAGCGTTGCGGCGGCTTCGAGGGGAACGCCCAGACGCTGCGGCTCCTGACTCGGCTCGAGGCCAAGACGACGGCGTACGACGGATCGTCGGCGGGCCTCAACCTGACCCGCGCGACGCTCGACGCCTGCACGAAGTACCCGTGGCGTCGCGGCGAGGCGCCACCGGGCGTGGCCGCGTCGAAGTTCGGCGTCTATGAGGACGACCTGCCGGTCTTCAGCTGGCTGCGGACCCCGGAGGCCGGGCGGCGGCGCTGTCTCGAGGCGCAGATCATGGATCTCGCCGACGACGTGGCCTACTCCGTCCACGACGTCGAGGACGGGATCGTCGCGGGTCGGATCGACCTGACGCGGCTCGACCTGGACGGGCTCGCCCAGACGACGGGCGAGTGGTACGTCCCGGGCATCGACCGAGCGACCGTCACCGAGACGATTGCGGGCCTGCGCGAGGGTGGCTGCTGGCCGGTCGCGGCGTACGACGGATCCCGGCGCAGCCTGGCCGCGCTCAAGAACCTCACCTCCGACCTGATCGGCCGGTTCTGCGGCGCGGTCCAGGAGGCGACGTACGCCGCCGGCGGCGGTCCCTTCGTGCGCTACCGCGCCGACCTGGTGGTCCCCGAGCGGACGAAGCGCGAGATCGCCGTGCTCAAGGGGATCGCTGCCCACTACGTGATGCAGACCGACGACCGGCTCGCGTCGATGGGCCGCCAGCGGGAGTTGCTCGCCGAGCTCGTCGCCGTCCTGGTCGCCCGCGGCGCTGACGCGTTGGACCGCCCGTTCGCGGACGACTGGCACGCGGCCGCTGACGACGCGGGCCGCCTCCGAGTCGTGGTCGACCAGGTCGCCTCGCTCACCGACGTCACCGCGATCGCCTGGCACGCTCGACTGACATCGCCCCGGTGACTTCCGTCCAGTGAGGAGGCCGGATGAGGACGGTGCGTGGCGTCGGTAGGGTCGCCCCGTGAGCGAACGTCTCGTCTGGCTGCCCTTCGAATCCACCCGACTCTGGCCGGACGGCAGCGTGCCGTCCGGTCTGCAGATCGAGGTCGTCGACCCGACCCAGCACGTGCCGGACTCCGTGTCCGACGTCCGGTTCTACGTCCCGCCGTACGCCGCCGGACCGAGCGTCGCCGACGTCATTCCGCAGATGACGAGCCTCGAGGTCGTGCAGACGATGACCGCGGGGGTCGACAACGTCCGCCCGCTGGTCTCGCAGGGCGTCACGCTGTGCAACGGCCGCGGCATCCACGACGCCTCGACGGCCGAGCTCGCGCTCACGCTGATCCTGGCCAGCCTGCGGCGGATCCCCGACTTCGTCCGGCTGCAGGACCGTCGCGAGTGGGGTCAGGCCTTCACGCCGGCGCTGGCCGACAAGCGCGTCCTGATCGTGGGGTACGGCGCCATCGGCGCGGCGATCGAGGCGCGGCTGCGCCCGTTCGAGACCGAGGTGGTCCGGGTCGCGCGGACGGCGCGCGGGAGCGGACCGGACCAGGTCCACGGGTTCGGGGAGCTTCCCCGTCTGCTGCCCGAGGCGGACGTCGTCGTCCTCATCGTGCCGCTCACCGAGGAGACCCGTGGCCTCGTCGACGCCGGGTTCCTCGCGCAGATGAAGGACGGCTCCCTGCTCGTCAACATGGCGCGTGGCGCGGTCGTCGTGACCGACGACCTCGTGGCGGAGCTGCAGACCGACCGGATCAGCGCGGCGGTCGACGTCGTCGACGTCGAGCCGCCACCGGCCGATCATCCGTTCTGGGACGCCCCCAACCTGCTCATGACGCCCCACGTCGGCGGTGCCAGCAGCGCGTTCTTCCCGCGCGCCTACCGCCTCGTCCGGGAGCAGCTGGAGCGGTACGCCGCCGGTGAGCCGCTCGCCAACGTGATGTCGGGGGAGTACTGACGCCCGACGGTGTCCGAGCACGGTGGAGTGCCACCGTCGAGCGTCGGTGGTGCCCCGTAGGATCGCTGCGTGGTCGGGCGGATCCGCGAGCAGAGCATCCAGGAAGTGCGCGAGAAGGCGCACATCGAGGATGTCGTGTCGCAGTACGTCACGCTCCGCCGTGCGGGCGCTGGCTCGATGAAGGGCCTGTGCCCGTTCCATGACGAGAAGACCCCGTCGTTCAACGTCAACACGAGCCGTGGTTTTTTCCACTGCTTCGGTTGCGGAGAAGGCGGCGACGTCATCGCCTTCGTGATGAAGATCGACGGGCTGAGCTTCGCCGAGGCGGTGGAGCGGCTGGCCGACAAGGCGGGGGTGCAGCTCCAACGCGAGGAGGGTGACGACCGGCCGGAACGCCGTGGTCCGAGCCGCGGCAAGCTGGTCGAGGCCCACAAGCTGGCCCAGGAGTTCTACGCCGAGCAGCTGGCCGGTCCCGACGCCCTCGTCGCGCGCCAGTTCCTCGCCGAGCGCGACTTCGACCGCGATGCCGCGGAGCACTTCGGCGTCGGCTTCTCCCCACGCGAAGGCGAGGCGCTGGTCCGACACCTCCGCGGCCGCGGCTTCACCCTCGACGAGCTCGTCGCCGGTGGCCTCGCCGGGGTCAGCAGCCGGGGCGGGCGGTCGGCGTACGACAAGTTCCGTGGCCGCCTGATGTGGCCGATCCGTGAGCCGGGTGGCGACGTGATCGGGTTCGGCGCACGACGCCTCTTCGACGACGACCGGATCGAGGCGAAATACCTCAACACCGCCGAGACCTCGATCTACCGCAAGTCGCAGGTCCTCTACGGTATCGACCTCGCCCGCAAGGAGATGGCGCGGACGAGCCGGGCCGTGATCGTCGAGGGCTACACCGACGTGATGGCCTGCCACCTCGCCGGGGTCACGACGGCGGTCGCCACCTGCGGGACGGCGTTCGGAGACGACCACGCGAAGGTGCTGCGTCGCTTCATGGCCGACCGTGACCAGTTCCACGGCGAGGTGGTCTTCACCTTCGACGGCGACGCCGCCGGCCAGGCCGCCGCGCTCAAGGCGTTCCAGGGCGACCAGAACTTCGTCTCGCAGACCTACGTCGCCGTCGAGCCCGACGGCCTGGACCCGTGCGACCTGCGGATCAAGAAGGGCGACGAGGCCGTCCGCGAACTGGTCTCCGGCCGCCAGCCGCTCTACAGCTTCGTGCTGCGCAACGTGGTGTCGAAGTACGACCTCGCGCGCGCCGATAGCCGCGTCGACGCCGTCCGGGAGGCGGCGGGGCTGGTGGCGTCGGTCCGCGACCGGGCGAAGGTCACCGCCTTCGCCCAGGAGATCTCGCGCCTCGTCGGGGCCGACATCGACACGAACGCCGTGCTGGCGGAGGTGCGCCGCGCCGGCAGCCGCCGGGGCTCGTCGCACGGTCAAGGTCGTCAGCAGCGTCCGACAGCGCCCGCGGGGCAGACGTCTGCGCCGGCCGAGTCCCAGCAGCCGCCGATGCCGCATCCGCGCGACCCACGCTTCGGCGTGGAGCGGGAGACGCTCAAGCTGGTGATCCAGCACCCGGTCGTGATCGGACGGACGACGGCTGAGGTCGGCGTCGACGACTTCACCCACCCGCTCTACCGCGCCGTGTGGGCGCTGGTGGCGGCCGCGGGCGGCCCGGGAGCCGGCGCCGCCGACAGCGGCTGGGCAGCGCGCCTGCGTGATGCGGCGCCGGACGCGCGCGTGGCCGGCATGGTCGCCGAGCTCGCCGTGGAGCCGCTGCCGACCTCGCGCGAGCCGGACGCGGCGTACGTCCTCGAGCACGTCGTCCGGCTCCTCGAGCTCACCGACCTGCGCCGGATCGCCGAGGTGAAGTCGCGACTGCAGCGTGCGGATGCGGCCGCCGATCCCGAGGGCTACGACCGCCTCTTCGCCGAACTGGCCCGGCTCGAGCAGCACCGCCGGTCGTTGCGGGACCGGGTCGTCTCTGACTGACGGCGTCCGCCGCCGAGGCCCGGGATGCTCAGCGTCCCGGGCCCCGGCGGCGTTCCACCTGACCGTCAGGCTCGGCGGCGTCGCGCCAGCAGGAGTACGCCGGTCGCGACGCATCCGAGGCCCAGCCCGAGCAGGGCGGCCAGACCTGCGGGGGCCCCGGTGTTGGGCAGGGTCGACCCGGGGTCACCCGTCGTGGCGTCGCTGGCCGGGCAGGTGACGGTCACGGCGACCGGCGCCGACGTCGCGGAGGTGACCGCACGACCGTGGACCTTCGGGCGGGCGACCCGTGCGCTCGCGGTGTCGACACCCTGGGTCGCGGTGAGGGTGTGCTTGCCACAGCCGGCGACCGCGGCGTCGACACCCCACTTCCCGCCCTTGCCGACGGTCGTGGAGGCGACGGCCTGACCGTCGGCGTACACGGTGATCTGGGCGCCCGGCCGGCCCATCCCCTTCACGGCGAGGTCGGTGCCCTCCACGGCGTCCCCGTCGCTCGGCGAGGTGATCGTGGGCGCGGCCGGCGCGACGGCGAAGCGGCTCGTCGCGGCGGGGCTGACGTTCCCGGCCGCGTCACGCTGGACGGCGCGGACGGAGTGGTCGCCGTACGCCAGCCGGTCGGTCAGGGCCAGCGACCAGCGGCCGCCGCTGCCGACTGTCGCCGTACCGACGACCGTGCCGTCGACCCGGACGGTGACCGTCGCGCCGGGGTCGCCGGTGCCCGTGACCGTCGGGGTGCGGTCGGTGACGGTGGCGCCGTCCTCGGGACCGGTGATCGTCGGCGTCCCGATGTGGGAGTCCACGCTGACCTTGACCGGGTCGGACGTCGGGCTGGTGTTGCCGGCCGAGTCCGTCTGGGTGGCGGTCAGGGTGTGGTCGCCGTCGGTGAGCGCGGTGTCGGGCGTGCAGCTCCAACTGCCGTCGGCCTTCACGGTGGCGGTGCACACGGTGTCGCCGTCCTCGTCGGTCACCGTCACGGTGTCGCCGGGCTCGCCGGTGCCGCTCACGCTCGGGGTGTTGTCGGCGATGGTGTCGCCGTCGCTCGGCGAGGTGATCGCCGGCGCCGCCGGCGCCTGGGTGTCGACGGTGATGTGGACCGGGTCGGAGGCGGGGCTCTCGTTGCCGGCGGGGTCGGTCTGGGTGGCGGTGAGGGTGTGGTCGCCGTCGGTGAGCGCCGTGTCGGGCGTGCAGGACCAGGTGCCGTCGGCCTGGACAGTCGCGGTGCACACGGTGGTGCCGTTCTCGTCGGTCACCGTGACGGTGTCGCCGGCCTCGCCGGTACCCGAGATGGTCGGAGTGCTGTCGTTGACCTCGGAGCCGTCCTTCGGCCCGGTGATGGCCGGGGCGTCGGGCGCGGTCGTGTCGACGGTGAAGATCACCGGATCCGAGGTCGCCGAGTCGTTGCCGGCCGCGTCGGTCTGGAGGGCGCTGATCGTGTAGGTGCCCTCGGCAAGCTCGGTGGAGTCGAGCGACCAACTGCCGTCCGTACCGACTTCGGTGATGCCGAGCTGGTGGCCGTCCTGGTCCGTCACCGTGACGATGTCGCCCGGCTCACCGGTGCCGGAGATGGTGGGCGTGGTGTCGTTCGTGGAGCTGTTGTTCGTCGGGGCCTCGATGACCGGGGCGGGCGGCGCTTGGCTGTCGACCGTGAAGGTGACCGGTTCCGAGACGGGGCTCGTGTTGCCGGCCTCGTCGGTCTGGGTGGCGGTGAGGGTGTGCTCGCCGTCGCCGAGCGCGTCGTCGGGCGCGCAGCTCCAGGTGCCGTCAGCGCCGACGGTGGCGGTGCAGACGGTGTCACCGTCCTCAGTGACGGTGACCGAGGCACCGGGTTCGCCCGTGCCCGTGATCGTCGGCGTCGTGTCGCTGAGCACCGCGCCGTTCACCGGGCCGGTGATCACCGGGGCGTCGGGCGCTTGGGTGTCGACGGTGACGTGGACAGGCTCCGACTCCGGGCTCGTGTTGCCGGCCTCGTCGGTCTGGGTGGCGGTGAGGGTGTGGTCGCCGTCGGTCAACGCCGTGTCCGGCGTGCAGGACCAGGTGCCGTCGTCGGCGACGGTGGTCTCGCAGACGGTGTCGCCGTTCTCGTCGGTGACGGCGACCGTGTCGCCGGCCTCGCCGGTGCCTTCGATCGTCGGGGCGTTGTCGTTCGTGTCGGTGTCGTCGGTCGGCGCGGTGATGACCGGGGCGTCGGGCGCGGTGGTGTCGACGGTGATGCGGACCGGGTCGGAGGCCGCGGAGGTGTTGCCGGCCTCATCGGTCTGGGTGGCGGTGAGGGTGTGGTCGCCGTCGGTGAGGGCGGTGTCGGGGGTGCAGGACCAGGTGCCGTCGTC